>NZ_CP117982.1:905397-1040397 GCF_030708075.1 Candidatus Epulonipiscium viviparus
TATGCTTGCCAGAGGAATCATTACTACCTCCGGGTCCTGCTTCTGAGCCACTAGTTAAATCTGATGCAAGCTGACGATCGTTGCGTTTTGAATTATCCGCAAGAGCGTAGGGGTATTTACGATTTAGTGGTTCGGGATCTTTATAATCATAAGAAGAAAGCATTGTATCATATTGTAATGTATATCCATCGAGATCCTTGTAAGTTTCTTGAAATAGGTTTTCATCAAAAGAAATATCCTTGGAAGTAATCTCTACAATAGCAGGCAAGTGACTTTCTTGGAGAGGATATAAATCACTGCTATTATTTCTGATTTGCAAATTGATGGCTTGGTTTTGCGCTGGATATATATCGCCATCTTCTTCTTGGTAATAACCGTATTTATTGTACTCACTGTCGGTGGTCATCGATTCCTTGACGACATCAACAATAACGGCACGAGTTATAACGGGTGTAGCAGAAGTGACCATAGCTGCCGCCATAACCATTGCTAATTTCTGACGTAGTTTCATTTTAAATCCCCCTTAATATTATGCGTACTAGAACTTTCTTTTGCCAAAAGCAAGTTAAAAATATAATAAAAAAATATATATGCTTTTGGATTTTCTTTGGCTTTTATATTTAACATAATTATGAGATATTCTCAATCTACCCCTAGAATTATATTATAAGCGTTATAAATAGTCAACAAAAAATGTCAATTCGTAACTATAATGTAACTAATTGTACCGATATTACACAAATAAGTCAAAAAAGTCCAAGATTTGCCATAAATATTTCATTGCTATTGCTTGATTTATTGAAGTAATTTTATGAAAAAATACCATTGTACAAATTTTAAAGAAATATAATCATTGCCATATAGTGGCATAGAGACTTGATTATCATAAAAAAAGACAAAAAAAGAGGGAGCAACTAATCTCCCTTGTGAGTTATAGTATTAATTTTGGAATGTTGCTGTACTGGTGGCGTTGTTCCAATCTACAGTTAATCCAAGTGCTTCGGCGATTGGTCTGATAGGAGCATAGGCACGGTTATCAGAGCCGATAGTCATTGGTTCACCCATAATTACAGGAGTTCCGTTTACCATAAGAATTTTTGATCCATGTTTAACAGTTACAAGGGTGGATCCTGGAGCTCCGATTGGCCCGTTTGTAATAGTTACGTTCATAACATTGTTTTCGTCATGACCATATGCGATTTGCTGTTCATCTATTCCAAAGAATGTTGCAATATCACGTACACCGATCATTGACCATCCTGCAGGAGTGATATAAGGTCTGGATGTCATAGAAACACGTTGACCATTTACTGTAGTTGTGCCTGATCTAAAGTCAACAACTGTAACAACTTTAGGAGTTTCTGGTTCTGTTGCTTCGGCGCCAACGGTCAAATAATCTGCAACAGTGATATCAGATTCATCTACAAACGCATCAAAAATATCGTCTTCGTCTTTGTCATTATCATCATAGAGTTGATCATAAGTACTGTTAGAGAATTCTACAGCGTTACCACCGATATATAAGTCGTAACCGCCTCTTGGAGTGCCTGCCCAAATGTCGAAAACGATATTTTCTATCGTAATTGTACCAGGTCCGTCATCAGATTCGTCTGTAATTTCTAGAACAAGTAAACCGTCTTCAAAGTTGGCATCAACGTCTAGTCCAGAGTTTTTGTCGGTATAAACGTCTGCATCGTCAAAGGTTTTGTTGCTAGAGCCAAGATCTTCGATAGCTAGGATAATTTCGGTGCCATCTTTGAACATTTCTTCATCAGTTTCTGTGAAGGTAATTTTGCCGGTTGATTGATCTTTGACACCTAAATTAATTAGAACAGGAGGTGCACTGACTCTAAATGAAGGTGAGACTGTTCCGATAGCAAAAGATATTTCTTCTTCTTTAAAATTATCACTTTCGATGACCATTTGCATAGTGCCTGAAACGCCTGCCTGAGCTTCTATCTCCAGTTCGAATTCGAGTTCTGACAGAATATCGTGCCAATCGTCTTCTTTTTGGTCGTTGCTGCCAGAAAGAAATCCAATTTTTTCTAATTCATCATACATAGCGTCAAGGTCTAATATATATTCACCATCATCTTCGTATAAGATATTATCAGGATCATTTGCTAGGTCGCCACTATCAAAATGGAATTCAACATTTTCTAAACTGCCACTGACAATGTCAGCATTAATGAAACTGATAAAAAATTCATCTCTAGAATCAATGGAGCCAGCAATGAGTTCGCCAAGACGTATTTCGATTGTACCAGAATCTTGCCCTGCAACTAAGTCGACGTCGTCTAAAACTTCAAATGTAACGTCTTCGTCGACAACTTTGGCTATGACAAATTCTTCTTCGGCTTCGTTGGCATCATCGTAATCAAAAAGACCTATATCTCCGCCCTTGTTTTTGTACTCGATATCTTCAACCTGTGTAACAGTGAGTTCGATATCGCCAAGATCAAGTTCGTCATGCCTTGACGCTATTTCTACAGGTAAATTATGGAATTCGATAGCTCCTTCGTAGTTGCGTTGACTGTACGTATCAGTAGTATCAATAACTCGGATTAACATTTCGTTTTCTTCTACTGCCAACACTTCTATTTGAACATAGTCTTCTTTTCCGCGTAAGCCACCACTTAATTGAATATGATTTTGAAGAGTACCAGGTTCGGAAGTGACTTTGTTGCTCTCATCTATTTCCCACTCGTCCCAGTATCTGTCGCCTTCGTTTAGAGCAAATTCTAAATTTTTGGCCTGAAGTTGAAGTAAAAATGCTCCGCCACCTGTGGTGCCACCATCTGTATCGTCATCTGGATCAAGATAAAAATCACCTTCCCAGTCTTTTCCGGTTGCAAAAAATTCGCCAGAAAATACATATTCTTGCTTCTCTTCTAATTCAAATACGCCGAGTTTGCCGCTACCATCAACAGCTACTTGCCCTTTGCTGTTTAAATTTATGTCTATAAGATCGCCACTAACTTCTGAATTTGAACTAAGTGTAAGTTTATTAGCAAAAATTTCGTCACCGTCTACTTTGATAGATGGAGATTTACCAGTAACTGTGAATGCCATAGGTACATATACACGAGAATCTAAATTTCTGTTCATATTTTGATAAATTTCAACAGCAAGAGTTTGGTCATTGTATCTATCTGGAGATATAGTAAACTCTTTTAGATATAGTTGGCCGTTTAGTGGATTGCTAGTAGCAGGATCGACGAAAGAAAAAGCGGTGTTGAAGCTGCCAGTATTGATGTTGCCCTCATTAGGCTTAATGATATGGGTAATCTCTTGAGGATTCACGTCTTTGATAGAAGTAAAATTGGGGCTTAATTGACTGCCGTTTTCTGTCAAATTTATATAAATAGGAACGCCATCGTTGTTTTTAGCTTCGGCGAAGAAATACGCTTCGTCAATAGATGTTGTCTTGTTTTCTGCATAGGTAGCGTTTGTTGCAGCATTATTGAGATAACGTTTTTTGGAAGCATAAGATGTAGATACATAAGAAGTATAGTTTCCATCTTCGTCAATAGCAAAAAGTCTGTTAGGTAACCCTCCCATTTCGGCAACATAGGAGCCATCGTTATCTGCTGAAATATCTTCTACTGCAAATACGGCGTTGGATGGAATTTGGATTGTGTCATCTTCTACTAAGGTATAGTCTTCCAAATCGACTTCCTCGTTGAAGGCATCGTTTCCTTTTGTTTCGGTATAATACGTAGAGGCGAATTCGATATCTGTACCTATTATCTCAAAAAATAATGGACTACGTGCACCATACAAGATATCGTTATTATTATTGTAGATAATTAAATTTGAAGCTTCGTTTTTTACTTGATAATCTTCTAATTTAATATACCAGTATTTATTATAGTTATCTTTGACTTGTGTGGTCATAGATTCTTTATTAACTGCTAAATTGATGGCACTGGTTGTAACTGGTATGGTTGTGGCTATAGTAGTTGCTGCTAAAACCATTGCTAATTTTTGCTTTAATTTCATGTAGAAATCCTCCTTGTGGTTTGCGATAATTCCAAAATGTAAAGCCAAAAGCTGTTTATTTTTTCGGTAGGCACAAGCTGTCAATGCGTTTATGTATTGCAATCACTTTTAGCTTTGTTTGGCTTTTATATTTATATGTAGTAGGCAGAAAAAAAATTATACCTAACTATACATGGAAGTATATTCTAATTATGATTAAAAGTCAACAAACAGGAATATTTTGTAATTTGCATGTAATATATACAAACTATATTATTGCTCGTAAAACCTTGACAATAATAAATTAATCTAATTTTAATAGTTTTGAAAAAAGATTTATGTTAAATTTGATGGTTATTGCAAGTAAGTAAAAAAAAATTTTATGAGTACAGTTATAATTGCATATTGATAGTGGGAATACTTATATATATAACTAATGAGGTGAGGTGTATTTTTGAAGCAATATAAAGATTTGGTTCAGTATATTATGGATAACGGAGTTTATAAGGAAGATAGAACAGGTGTAGGGACGATCAGTACATTTGGATATCAGATGCGCTTTAATTTAGCAGAGGGATTTCCGTTGGTGACTTTAAAGCGGACTTACTTTAAGGGGATTGCACATGAATTGCTATGGTTTTTGAGTGGAGATACAAATATAAAATATCTTGTGGATAAAAATGTTCATATTTGGGATGAATGGGCGGATGAAAACGGAGATTTGGGCCCAGTTTATGGAGCGCAATGGAGAAGCTTTTCGGGAGTTGATCAGATTGCACATGTAATAGAAGAAATTAAGTCTAATCCTGATTCTAGAAGGTTGATTGTAACTGCTTGGAATGTCCCAGAGATAGAAAAGATGGCGCTTCCGCCATGCCATATGTTTTTTTCAATTTTATGTTTGGCATAAAAAAAAAAAAAAAAAGAAAAAAAAAAAAAAAAAAAAAAGAAGAAGGAAAACTGTCGTGCCAGATGTACCAGCGTTCGGCAGATACGTTTTTGGGGGTGCCATTTAACATTGCGTCTTATTCTTTATTAGTGCACATGATAGCAGCTGTAACCGATTTAGAGGTGGGAGATTTTGTCCATACTATAGGGGATGCTCACATTTATACAAACCATTTGCAGCAAGTAAAGTTGATGCTAAAGCGAGAGCCTAAATCACTGCCCAAAATTCGAATATTGCGCAAAGTGGATTCAATTTTTGACTTTAGATATGAAGATTTTGAGTTGCTAGATTACAATCCGCATAAAGCGATCAAAGCTGAGGTGGCAGTGTGATAAAGATGATAGTTGCTGTATCGAAAAATGGACAAATAGGAATAGCAAATGAGCTGCCTTGGAATATAAAAGAAGATATGAACTACTTCAGAAAGATGACTACCGCCAAGACTGTGATAATGGGACGTAAAACCTTTAACAGTATAGGGCGCCCGCTGCCAAATCGCCGAAATATAGTGTTGACTACAAATACGGATTTGAAAATAGCAGGTGTCGAGGTGGTGACAAACTTTGCGGAAGCCCTGATCATTGCAAGAGAAGAAGATGCGTTTGTAATAGGTGGAGGTCAAATTTATGAGCTATTTATGCCATATGCAGAGGAGCTGTATATAACAGAAGTGGATGTCAACATTGATGGAGATGCTGCATTTCCGGAGTATCGCAACAAATTTGTGTGTGTAGAAACAATAGAAAAATCTGCCAATGACAGTAAATATAATTATAGGTTTACAAAATGGATTGCAGCTGATGAAGTGCCGGAGGGCCTATAGTAAACTTTGGAACTCTTTGCAAAAAGTA
Organism: Candidatus Epulonipiscium viviparus; assembly: GCF_030708075.1. Taxonomy (GTDB): domain Bacteria; phylum Bacillota; class Clostridia; order Lachnospirales; family Cellulosilyticaceae; genus Epulonipiscioides; species Epulonipiscioides viviparus. The sequence continues at coordinate 911,179 of NZ_CP117982.1, forward strand.
GTGAATAGCTCGTCTTCGGGTACTTTGCGGATGATTTGACCCTTTTTAAAAATAATTCCAGAGCCGTTTCCTCCCGCAATGCCGATGTCTGCCTCGCGCGCTTCACCAGGTCCATAGGTGAACAATATTTACGAATAGTTTGCATTGGATACATATTTGCATCAATTTCAAACTGCACTGTTATGGCATTTCGATCTGTTCAAACTGTAAAAATTTCGATTGTAATATATGGTGCTAGTCTATTAGTAAACGTATTTTTTAACTGGCTGTTAATTTTTGGAAATTTAGGAGCCCCCGAATTGGGTGTAATCGGCGCGGCAATTGCAACTGTCATTGCTCGCATCACAGAGTTTATCATCTCAATTATATTTATCAAATTTTTTGACACCAAAATTAAATTACGTTGGGATATTTTTAAAAGAGCCGATAAATCGTTGCTTATAGATTTTATTAAGATTACAAGCCCTGTTGTTGTAAATGAACTTATTTGGTCTGTCGGCAGCGCGACGATGTCTGTAATAGTTGGCAGAATGGGCACCGAGGTTGTTGCCGCCAACAGCATAGCCAACGTCGTCAACCAGTTTATGACCGTCTTTATATACGCCTTATCCAGCTCCGCATCTGTAATTATTGGCAACTCTATCGGCGAGGGTGCATACAAAAAGACCAAGGATGCTTCGTTTACTATACTGTTATCTATCACAGTACTCGCTGTTATTTCTGGTTGCCTCGTTTTCATATCTCGTCCATTTGTCGTGGATTTTTATAATGTTTCTGCAGCAACCAAGAGCTTTGCTATGGATATTATGCTAGTAAACTCAGTCATCATCGTCTTTCAGGCATTGGCAAATACTACTAACGTCGGAATGTTGCGAGCTGGTGGAGATAACACCTTTGTACTCATCAACGACGTAATATTTATGTGGCTGGTAGCGCTCCCACTTGGCTTTGTCAGTGCATTTGTATGGAAACTACCAGTCATCGCTGTATTTTGCATTATTCGTGTCGATGAAGTTTTAAAATCAACTTGCGCGCTAATCAGGCTACTAAGCTTTAAATGGATTAACAACGTAACTCGCGATTAACCTCACAACTAAAAGGAGCCTTCTCTTTCGTTTGCAGAGCTTACAGAAGATATGGCTCCTTGTTTTATTTCCTCAACCTCTTCTTTTTTTGATCTAGCCCTCTCACCTAAGCTTGTTGCAATAGTCACAGCTGCTGCCAAGATCATCGATGCGACCGCTCCTATCACTGCCACCACCAATGCAATCAATCCTCCCAGTACTGCAAATACTATGGATAATCCCACCGATACAATAGCAATAACAGTTGGGGCTGCCGCTATTATTACCAACAACATCACTATTACTTCTAACACTTTCAACTACTCCTTAATAAACTCGTTAAATCTTGATAAAACTTCTTTCTCTCCCAAAATTTGCATAATTACAAACAAGTCTGGCGTATTAATTCGATGCGTCAATGCCACTCTCACGGCACCCGCCACGTCCTGAATCATTCCTTTATACTTTTCTGGATTGCTCTTAAACTCTTTCTTATTTGCACAATAGCCAATCTCTGTCGCAAAATCTTTGAGATGGTTAAACCACTCCTCTTGCGACTGATGCGTATGCACATAGGCTTTCTTATATTCCGCAATGATCTGTCTTGCTTGCTCCATCGTTACGCCTTTAGGCAACTCCGTAGTTGTCTCTTTTGCAAAAATTTTATCAAATAGGTACACAACTTTTTCTCTAACTTCACTCCACTTTGCAAAATCTTTTCGCGGCTTTGCGGTATCCTTGTCAATTGCAAAAAATTTCTTTAGCCCCGCTGCATTAGCGACCGCCAATTCATACATTTCTGGATCGTATTTTTTTGCCCATGCAACATATAGCGCATACATCTCGTCTCCACTCATTCTAGAGATGATCTCACGGCTTACATCGTCCAGTTTTATAATGTCAAATAAAGCTCCACTCTTACTCATCTTATTTAATGCTACAGGAAATTTATGGTAGTCTTTATCTTTATTCTCGGCTCTCCAAACTTCGTAGGTTGAGTTGATGATATTCAGCAAATATTCGATTACGCAAACAACTGGGTAACCTTCCTCGTCGTAGTATGTCACCGCACTTTCTGGGTCTTTACGTTTCGAAAGCTTGCGTTTTGATTTGCCATCCATCTTCATGATTGTTGGAATGTGCGCATATTCTGGACGCTTTAAGCCCAGCACCTCAAATAGCTCCAAATGAATCGGCAGCGACGACAGCCACTCCTCTCCTCGGCTAACTATTGTGGTCCCCATCAGCGCATCGTCTACAACATGTGCAAAATGATATGTTGGAAGCCCATCTTGCTTTATAATTACCACATCTTGATTATTTTCAGGAAAAGAAGTTTCGCCCTTAATTAGATCAACAAAATGTTCTCTCTCTCCATTGCCTGCAGATTTTAAGCGAACAATATACGGCGTCCCTGCTTCTATCTTTGCAATTGCTTCTTCTGGTGATAAATTTCTATACTTAGCATACTCGCCATAATATCCTGGAGTAATTTTTTTCTCGATCTGATTATTTCTTAGCTCCTCTAGTTCTTCTGGCGTCGCAAAGCATGGATATGCCTTTCCCTGACGCACTAAATCTTTTGCAAATGTTTGGTAGATCTCTTTGCGTTCACTTTGCTTATATGGTCCATAGTTGCCCTTATATGTGGAATCAGTCTCCTGTCCTTCTGCAAAGTCTATTCCATACTTATGCATTGTGGCTATTGTGTCCTCTATTGCCCCCGCAACTTCTCGCTTTTGATCAGTATCTTCAATTCTCAGGAAAAATATGCCATTGCTTAATGCTGCAACTCTCTCGGCCACCAATGCTGCAAACACTCCGCCAATGTGCTGAAATCCTGTTGGGCTTGGAGCGTATCTGGTTACTTGTGCCCCTGCCGGCAAATCTCGTTTAGGGTATTGAAAATCCTCTGGTTTTTTATCTATATTCCCAAACATTATATCTGCTAATTTATTCATGATTTAAAATTCCCTTCTTATAATTCTTCTTTCTTATTTTTATCGTATATAATTTGTAATCCTTTGTGCGTCAAATATTTATCATGGAGATCAATCATATCAGTTTCGCTTTGAATAATTCTGCCAAGGCCTCCTGTAGAAATAATAGTCATGTTGTTACCTAGCGCTTCTTTAGCTTTCTTCACAATATATTCTACCTGGCCAATATACCCATAAACCAGCCCTCCTTGCATACTAGCGACCGTGTTTTTGCAGTCTAAAATACTTTTTGGCTTCTTGATCTCTATAACAGGAAGTTGCGCCGCTCTCTGAGACATCACCTCCGCCGAAATTCCTATCCCTGGCGTAATCAGCCCTCCTATAAATTCTCCCTTTTCGTTGGTAATGTCATATGTCGTGCTGGTTCCAAAATCTATTGCCATACATGGGCCACCATAAATATTGAATGCCGCAACGGAGTTTACTATCCTATCTGCACCTACCGCCCGAGGATTATCCGTTCGTATTGCAATGCCCACTTTTAGACCTTCCCCAACAATATATGGCATCTTGCCTAGATATCGTATGATGCTATTCTTTAGGCTAAACATCACGTTTGGAACAACAGAGCACACAATTACATCTTCTATATCTTTTACATCTATGCCATTACTATGAAGCATCTGAATTATAGTTACGCCATACTCATCAGAAGTCCTCGCCTGCTGTGTTGTCATTCTAAAGCTCCAAATCACCTGATCCTTTTTCATTAGTCCCAAAACGATGTGTGTATTTCCTATATCTATTGTAAGTAGCAATGCCTATCTCCCTCTTTTCGTCTTATCTAAAATGATATTTGCTAACTCTTTTTTTGACATTTTTGGAATGAAACTCACGGTGCCATCTCTTTCTATAATTGTTGCAATATTAGTATCGGCACTAAATCCTGCGCCCTCTTCTTTTATATTGTTGGCAACGATGATATCCAAATTTTTTGACTTCAGCTTCTCTGTGGCATTTTCTATTACGTTTTGACTCTCTGCCGCAAATCCAACCAATATCTGATTTTTTTTAGTATCTCCTAAACTCTTTAGAATGTCTGGATTTTTTACCAGCTCCAAAACCAGTTTGTCATCACCTTTTTTTATTTTTTCTGCTTGAACTTCTTTTGGCCTAAAGTCTGCTACTGCGGCGGCCTTTATAACCACATCCACATCTGTATAATTCTCATGCACTGCTTTATACATATCTCGCGCCGATATCACCTCCACAACTGTTACCCCTGCTGGTGGCGTTAGATTTGTTGGCCCAGATACTAATATCACTTCCGCTCCTCTATCCTTTGCCATTTCAGCGAGGGCATACCCCATCTTTCCAGTCGAATAATTACTTAGGTATCGCATCGGATCGATTGCTTCGACAGTTCTTCCGGCGGTAATGAGATATTTCTTGCCCAGCAGGTCTTGGTCAACAGCAGGTTTATCGTTTAGATCTTTTATATAGGCAGTAATCTTAACTGCATCTGGTAGTTTGCCAACTCCAACATCTCCGCAAGCAAGAACTCCGCTATCCGGCTCTATAACCAAATATCCTCTCGACTTTAATACTGAAATGTTCTCTTGTACAACTGGATTTGTATACATATTTGAATTCATTGCTGGCGCCAGAACAACTGTTCCCTTTGTGGCTAATACCATCGTCGTTAAAAAGTCATCTGCAATTCCAGCTCGCAGCTTGGCAATTATGTTCGCTGTGGCTGGTGCAATGAGAATGATTTTCGACTTCTTAGCGATTTCAATGTGTAAAACTTCTCCATCGCCATCTGTCATATCAGTTATAACTGGCTTTCCCGTTATTGTTGCAAATGCCAGCGGTGCTGCAAACTCTGTTGAATTTTTAGTCATCACCACCTGTATTTCGTACCCCAACTTTTTCAATGCACTTGCAACATCTATCACTTTATATGCTGCAATACCTCCGGTCACTCCAATTGTAATCATAGCCTTCTCCTTTAATAGTTATTTAGCAAATCTATTGGAAAGTTTAAATGATAAATCCCTCTTTTCTCGCAGCTCCCGCAATTTTTTTAATGTGCCCTCTAGAAAATCTCTCTCAAACACTTCTATTTTATCTTTCCATAATTGCTGTTTCAGTTCTTCGTCACAAAACGAATTGGCCACTATAATAAACTTGGTTCGTTTATACTCCACATTTTGCTTTTTAAAGGCTCCTAAATCTGTTTTTGTTAAATCGATTTCGTGATTAAAACATTTCACACATATTTTTCCACGTCGATGATAGACTATAATATCGCAATATTTTTTTTCGGCATCACTTGGGAGATTTACAGCGTAGCCCGTATGCTTATATAACTCGCTAATATAATTCACAAATGTGCCCTGATCCATTGTATCGATAATTTCTATATCTGATTTTTCATCAAACATTCGGCTTGCTTTTAATTTTGTAAATATCATAGCCACTAGTAAGGAAACCATCAATACTATTTCTATACCCATTGGCGTAGAATTCATATCTTTGAATATAAACAAATAATATAAGTAACCCGAAATAGTTAATAGCATTATTCTAAAAACTGATACTAGCATTTTTTTCACTCCTTTTTTTGGAGTATTGCCAAATTTAGGATTTTTTATACCATCTTTTATAATAATAGGAGGCAATCATGACTAGATTTTTAATCTCACATTTCATCAAAACTGATACTCACGTCCGAGAGCAATACGGAATTTTATCTGGAGCCGTTGGCATTGCTCTAAATATATTACTATTTTTTATGAAGTTAGTGATAGGGCTAATTTCCGGAAGCCTTTCCATCATTGCAGACTCGCTGAATAATTTCTCAGATTTTACCTCTTCTATCATCACTATTGCAGGCTTTAAGATTGCAGCCAAACCCGCAGATGACAAGCACCCCTTTGGCCATGCAAGAGTAGAATATATTTCGGGGCTTATCATATCCTTGTTTATCGTAGCCATCGGATTTCAGATTATCTTTAGCTCCATTCAAGAAATTATATCCGGCGGTACAATCATCATCACTACATCTACATATATCATTTTACTACTCTCTATAACTATAAAATTTTGGCTATATAAATTTAATTCACATCTTGGTGCCGTTATCGCATCTACCACCATCCTTGCCACGGCACAAGATAGCCTAAACGATGTATATGTAAGCTTGGGTATTTTGCTTTCGATCGCTATTTCTGAATACACAGGATTCAACTTGGATGCATACATCGGCTTTGCAGTTGCAGCATTCATCATCTACTCCGGCGCAATGCTAATCAAAGAGACCATCGATCCGCTACTCGGTGCCGCGCCAGACGAGTCACTTGTTGCTACTATCCGAGAAAACATTTTATCTTATGATGGGGTATTGGGAGTTCACGATCTGCTAATTCATTCGTATGGGCCAGATAGAATTTATGTTTCGGCTCATGTTGAGGTCGATTCTAGAGTTGATATCACCACTAGCCACGACTTGGTCGACGGAATCGAAAACTATTTTATCGATACACTAGGCATCGAAATGGTGATACATCTCGACCCCATTCAAGCTGCAAATTAATATTTGATATGTGTTGTATTTTTTTTAACTTTTGGCTACAATAAAAATAAAACTGATAGGGTGTGAGATATGCAAAAACTTATAGAAGCAAAAAATTTATTGTTTGAATATTATCAAGAAGATGACAACGGCAAAGTTGTGGAAACGATCAAGGCTCTCAACGACTTTTCTATTGATGTTGCATCTGGAGAGTTTTTAGTAATTTTGGGACACAACGGCTCTGGCAAATCCACCTTTGCAAAGCACATCAACGGAATTTTAAAGGCAAAATCTGGTATTTTGGTTGTAGATGGGTTTGATATGGCCGATAACAAAAACATTTTCTCGGTACGCCAAAATGTGGGAATGGTATTTCAGAATCCCGACAATCAAATCGTGGCAACCATCGTGGAAGAAGACGTTGCTTTTGGCGTCGAAAATCTTGGATTGCCACCGTCTGAGATCCGTTCTCGCGTTGATACCGCATTAGAAACCGTGGGGATGTCGCAATTTAAAAATCGATCTCCTAACCAGCTTTCGGGAGGCCAAAAACAGAAGATTGCCATCGCCGGAATTATTGCTATGCGACCCAAGTGCATCGTGTTTGATGAGGCAACCGCCATGCTAGACCCCACCAGCCGAAAGCATGTAATGGAGACGATGCAAATGCTAAACCGCGAATACGGCATCACCATCATTCACATCACTCATTATATGCAAGAGGCAATCGTGGCTTCTCGCATTGTTGTAATGGACCATGGCAAGCTTTGCTTTGAAGGCACCCCCAAGCAGGTCTTTCAAAATGTAGAGAAACTGAAGCAGATCGGTCTTGATGTTCCCGATGCCACATATTTGGTATACCTACTTAACAAAAAAGGTCTCAACCTAGACCCAACGATTATTACAACCGAGGAGGTGGCTACTGCATTATGTCAACTAAAGCAATCGAAATAATTGATCTCTCTCATATCTACAACCCCGGCACGCCATTCGAAAAGCAATCGCTCTCCAATATCTCTCTTTCTATAGACAAAGGCGATTTCGTTGGGATTATCGGTCACACTGGTTCTGGAAAGTCTACACTTATTCAGATGTTTAATGGCCTCATCACGCCTACATCTGGTACTGTTCTAGTTAATGGCATAGATATCAATGCGGAAGATACTGATAAACGAGCAATACGGCAAAAGGTGGGGCTAGTTTTTCAATACCCAGAGCATCAGCTGTTTGAGCTTACCGTTCTCAAAGATGTGGAATACGGCCCTCGCAACCTGGGGCTTTCCGAAGAAGTCATCCAAGAGCGGGTACGCAAATCTCTTCGTGCCGTATCGTTACCCGAAAACCTTTGGGATAACGCACCATTTTCGCTTTCGGGAGGACAAAAGCGTCGCGTCGCTATTGCTGGTGTTATTGCCATGGAGCCCGACATTCTGGTGCTTGACGAACCTACGGCTGGACTAGACCCCAAGGGCCGAGACGATTTATTTATGCAACTAAAACAGATGCATCAAGAACTGGGAATAACTATAATTTTAATTTCGCATAGCATGGAGGATGTGGCAAAATATGCCAAAAAGCTCCTCGTATTGCACAACGGCACCATTGCTTTTACTGGTACTCCGCGAGAAATCTTTACCCACACCAAAGAGCTCGAAGCCATCGGACTTGCTCCTCCACAAATCAAGTATATTGTCAACGAATTGATTACACGCGGATTCCCTCTCGAGAACACTATTTTATCTGTCGAAGAAGCTGCGGATGCGATATTAAAATGTTTATAGGCAACAAAAGCTTCCGCTGTTATAGGGAAGCCTCTCAAATCAACTTAATCAAACAGCCCCATCAGTTCCTCCTGCGATAGGCTACTTATCATCTTATTCTCATTTGACAAAATACTTTCGCTAAGCAATGCTTTTGAATCCTGCAGTTGTTTTATCTTTTCCTCAATTGTATTCTTTGCTATCAACTTAAATACTTGTACGGTATTCTTTTGCCCCATTCTGTATGCTCTGTCTGTTGCCTGATTTTGCGCGGATAAGTTCCACCATGGATCGTAGTGTATCACGATATCTGCTGCTGTCAAATTTAAGCCTACCCCACCTGCTTTTAATGATATTAGAAATACTTGCATATCTCCTTCGTTAAACTCTTCGACCATCTTCATCCGATCTTTTGGTCGCACATCTCCCCTAAGCGTGTTGTGTCTAATCATTTTCTCATGCAACTTTTGCGATATCATCGCTAGCATCGAGGTAAATTGTGAAAACAATAGTACTTTGTGCCCCGCTTCCACGCAATCTTGAATTATCTCTAACGCACTTTCCAGCTTTGCGCTACCTCCAAAATAATCTTCCAAAAATATACTCGGATGCGCGCATATTTGTCGTAATCGCATCAGTGCGGCTAGCATTTTGATAGTATTCTTCTCACGCGAATCTTCCGCTATTTCTGCCATAAGCTCTTTCTTTGCCGATGCCGCGTGAGAAACATAAACTGCTTCTTGCTGCGGTGTCAACTTCGTATATATCGTTGTTTCTATTTTTTCTGGCAACTCCGAGAGTACATCTTTTTTCATTCTCCGCAATATAAATGGTGATATCATATATCTTAGCTTATCCGCGGCATAATCTTCTTCATTTCTGATCGGTATCTCTAGCTTTTGCCTAAATTCTTTTTCGGAATACAAATATCCTGGCATAATAAAGTCAAAGATGCTCCAGAGCTCCATCAGCGAGTTTTCTATTGGTGTACCCGTCAACGCCATTCTCTTTGCGGCAACAACTCTTTTGACCGCTTTTGCATTCTGTGTTGCACTATTTTTAATATAATGAGCCTCATCCAATACGCAATATTCAAATTGTAGTTGCTCATATAGCTCTATATCTCTCTTTATCGAGTCATACGACGTAACTACAATATTTACATCTGCTAGATCCTTTAGCAACTCCGATCTTGCTTTTGCATTGCCAACTACCATCTTCAGCTTTAGCTGCGGCGCAAATTTTGATACCTCTTTTTCCCAATTTAGCACAAGCGATGTCGGGCAAACCACTAGCGAAATCGCATCTTTTGGAAGCGTTAAAAATACAGCTATCATCTGAAGAGTCTTTCCAAGCCCCATGTCATCTGCTAGTATTCCACCAAAATTATATTTGCCAAGTGTCATAATAAAGTTATATCCAACTATCTGATAATCACGCACCACATGTGCAATAGGCGCGGGCACCTCCACTTCACTGGTCTCCTCAAAATCCTTCGAAATTTGTATAAATTCATCATCCACATCTTTGGACTTATCCTTTAATAGCTCATTTAAATATAAGGCTCTATGCTTAGAAATTCTAAATTCCTCTTCGCCTTCCAAGTCTATCTCCAGCTCCTGAATTACTTTGTCAAGCTCTGCAGCCTCTTCTCCTGTAATATCAATAAATTCACCACTCTTGAGTTTATAATATTTCTTCTTTGCGCGATATGAGGCTAGCAAGAGCGAAATCTCCTCTTTGGGAATGCCTGTCTCTTCTATGCTTATATCTATCCAATTGGTTTTAGTTTTAATTTTTATATTTGCGCTGCCCACTTTTTTAATCTGCTTCGACCGCAACGCGCTACTCACGAATATCTCGCAAAAACGAGCAAAGTCTTCTACTCCAGATAGCAAAAAATTAAATACATCCTCATCTTCTGCTATCACAAAAAATTCATCTTTTAGCTTAAAATTATATCTGCTTAGCAGTGATTTAATATACCTTTCCTTAAATATATCTCTTGTTATCTCCTGCGGAATTTCGTCTTTGCCAATATTAAAGATGCGCTCATTATACTCATACTCGATCTTTGCTTCAATCTCATTAGCAGATGTCAGGTCTAGATAGACTCTTGCAATTAGTGGCTGTGAAATAAGCCTTTCTGGCAAGTCCAATGTTAAATTTTTTATCGCCGGACCTAGCAATTGCGTTAGCACTGGTAGATAGTTTGCCTCAAACGTTAACGTATAATATCTCTGCGCTAGTAGCGTATCAACCAACGGCTTAATCTTTTTCCTAAATTTGTCATCTACTCTAAACAGCTCCCCTTTCATAATAATAAATTTTTCGTTATATATATAATGCAAGGTCTCTATCTCCAAGCATCGAAGGCAAAATGATTCTCCCGCAGCTGCAATCACAAAGGATAACTCCGGAGCCGTATCGTGCCAACATTGCGTATTCTTTTTATAGTATAGCTCAAACAGCTTCTCCATTGCGGCTTCATTTAGCAACGCTTTGTCTCCTTCATATTCTAAAAATTCGCCATCCTTTATGATCTTTGCCAATGCGGCCGACTTTGCTGTAAAATTATTTATTGCAAGCAATAGATTTGTGCTCCTACCAAAAGCACGTCTAAATCCATATCTAATATCTGCTCCCATCTCGGCGATATTTTTAACCGTAAACATTTTGTTATGACCTACCTTAAGTTGTACATACACTCCTTTATAATTTTTCGTATCTAATACAAATATCGGCTCTACCGTTATCGCGTCGGAGTCTCTGCGATATTGTTCCAGATCATAAATCGTATCTGCATACATTTGGATCAACGAGTTCAATGCGGCGTTATCACCAAACTCGGCTTCTTCGGCAGTTTTAAATTTTATATCTGCTGTATTTGCCATATATCCCAAAACCAACGCCACTGAGTGTTTACACATTCCTGGATAAATTTTACTATCAATACACGTACACCGACTCTCCACTATGCTTGTAAGTGAATTACCCAGTGTTACTACTGCGTTTTCATTGTCTACATATCCCGATAAAATCAGGTTTTCGCCATCAATTTCTTTTACCACTGCCGAAACTTTGTTGTTGTTAAATACTTGCAACCCCTTATGATAAACCACTATGTTGGCCGCACTCTTCTTAATTACGCTATTGTCCATTCAACTTTACCTTTCTATTAAACAGAACAAGCCGTTTTTTTCAAGCTCATCCTTAATTTTTAATTTATCTTGAGACTTAATTTCAATAAAATTTTGATGCTGCGCAACCATGCTTTTCTTAACTTTCGCGATTTCTAATAGCGCATCTTGCGTTGCCTGATCGCTACATTCTATAACAGTCATGGTGCGAATTTTTATATTTTTTAGATCAGCTTTCCATTTATCAAAAGCCTCCGCTACAATTTGCGGCAAAGGCGATGTTGCTTCTTCTGCTATATATTCATAAATTTTATTGAGATCAATTTTTTGGTCCAAAGCTTTTATAACCATATCAAAATCTAGTTTATATATTGTATTTTCACCGCTTTCAATTTTGGTTGCAATATTATTTAAGGTTTTTTCGTGAGCAAGCTTTTTTTTGCTCGGACCCAAAATAATATTCAGGTTTTCATCGACAATCAAGTCGTTTTGAATCAACTTTACCCCTGTGCTATCAACCAGCTCTTCTGATGCGCCAATTATAAAAGCTCCTATTGCAGTCAATTTTACAAATTTGGGAGTAAAAATATGCTTAATCTCGGGGCTATTCTCTACTTCTTCTATCTGATAGACTACATCAACAATTCCCAAATTCACAAAGTAGTTCATAATGCAAACATCAATAAACCTTTTTTCGAACTTGTTCCAATTATCAACCAATTGATTATTATGCCATGAATTTTTGTTTTTGATATACACAAAACCGGTATCATCTTCCAAAAATTTCCTTCTCGCCTTGCACAGGGTATCATTAATATCTGCAATATCAATCCATTCATTTTGAGGAAGGTATTTTAGAGTTGTCACCAAATAATGCCTAGCCCGAATCAGATTTGTTTTCATAGTAACAAACTCTGTCTCCGGAATATCAAAAATTTCGTATATCTGCTGACTATTCATATACGCATCATATAAAAATATCATCTGTTCCTCAACAGGATATCGCTTAAACTCCCGCGCTTTGTTTGAGGTACTTATTGTTCTCCAAGCCAACTCCAATAGACCTGCAGATTTCAAAATATTTAGCAAACCCTTTACCTTTCCTTTGTTAATCAAATTTTTGGGAATATTACCCGAGGCTTTGTCTGTGTAATCTATATTTTCTAATACAGAGTTTAACTTTTTCCACGTAATTTTGCTTAAAGAAATTGTATTTGTTGCATTATTTTGTATAATCTCATTTGAAATAAGATTTAATATTGCCAACCAATCCTTGGCGGCAAACTGAGTAGTTTCTCTCATAAAAAAAATATCGACTGTTTTTTCCATAATAATAAAAAATCCTTTCATAATTGTATAATGCCAATTTTTGTAGTATAATTATATAAATTTTAACATTTATTGTCAAATTCAGACATTAGGACATATCGAAAGGAAAATTACTATGCGTCTAAGACGAGATAAAAACGCAGCGCCTTTTATAGAGGACTGCAACAAAATTATAAAAAATCCATATGAATATAAAGGTAAATGGCAAGAACTATTTAATAACTCAAACCCTATTCACGTTGAATTTGGAGCCGGGAAAGGTGGATTTATCACAGAACTTTCTAAGGCAAACCCAAATATAAATTATATCGCGGTGGAGAAGGCCGAGACAATCGTGTATAAAGCATTAAAACACGCATCTGATATTTCAGACAATCTATATTTTCTATATTTTGATGTAGATGAATGCATCAATATTTTTGAAGCCGGAGAAGTCGAGCGAATCTACCTAAACTTTTCTGATCCTTGGCACAAAAATCGATATAAGAAACGCAGACTTACGCATCGGAATTTTTTGGATAAATATGCCAAAATTTTATCTACTGCCGGTGAAATTCACTTTAAAACAGATAACAAAAAGCTATTTGGATTTTCTATCGAAGAATTTAGTGCGCAAAATTGGCTATTAACAGAAGTTACGCTAGATTTGCATAAGGCAAATGTAGACAATATCATGACCGAATACGAAAAAAAGTTTAGCGAACAAGGACTTACTATAAATCGTTTAGTTGCGACACACAAACAAGCCTGATTGCATATATTGGTAGTAACGCTATTTGAAAGGATGATATCAAATGGATTATGATGAATCAGTAAATCCAAATTTATTACCCCAATCAATTCCTCTATCAGATAAGGCACAGCAACGACAACAACAAAAATCAAAACGAGCCTGGCTCGCTGAACAGCAAAGACATCAAAGAGCAATGGAAAAATTGATCAGACAAGATGCACGAAAATATAGTCAGCAAAATGGACAAAGAACTCCGCCAACAGTACCACAAGGAGATGCTCCCTCAATGGTGAGCAAAAAATTATTATCACAGCAACAACTACAACAACAGCGAGCTCAACAACAATCTCAGATACAATCTCAACAGATGCCACAATCTCAGTCACAGGATCCGCAGATGCATCAACAATCTCAACCACAGGCTCCGCAGATGCATCAACAATTTCAGCCGCAGGCTCCGCAGATGCATCAACAATTTCAGCCACAGGCTCCGCGAATGCCTCAACAATCTCAACCACAGGCTCCGCAGATGCATCAACAATCTCAACCACAGGCTCCGCAGATGCATCAACAATCTCAACCACAGGCTCCGCAGATGCATCAACAATCTCAGCCACAGGCTCCGCAGATGCATCAACAATCTCAACCACAGGCTCCGCAGATGCATCAACAATCTCAGCCACAGGCTCCGCAGATGCCTCAACAATTTCAGCCACAGGCTCCGCAGATGCCTCAACAATCTCAGCCACAGGCTCCGCAGATGCATCAACAATCTCAACCACAGGCTCCGCGATGCCTCAACAATCTCAACCTCAGGCTCCGCGAATGCCTCAACAATTTCAGCCACAGACTCCGCAGATGCCGCAGTCAGTTAAAAGCTTCCAATCTAAAACTCCTCAGCAATGGTCCGAAAACTATCTTATACCATCGCCAGCAAATAGTACTCTTGAGTCAATGAACCATCCTGACCAGACCGAGCGCTTAGCATTTCTAACGCAGTATGATCAAAATTATCAATCTCTATATGACAACGACCCTCTGCAAAGATATAATTAAGCGATTTGGCGAATCAAAAGTTTTTTGCGCATCCTTGACAACGATAATTTTTTCGTGTACCTTAATCTAACAGCTCGATACACTCGACTGACACAAGTACGCAGCAGCCTAAACATATCTGTAAGAATATAAAAGTCAGTTTTTAAGCAAACATTTTAGGCTCCCCTGCTGGCATTATTGAAATTTCGATTTGGAGGTATAAACTTATGGCATTTGAATTTACAGTAGATAATTTTCAAGAAGAAGCATTAGACTCAGATATTCCAGTTATGGTTGATTTTTATGCAGACTGGTGCGCACCATGTAGAATGATTGCCCCAATAATCAATGAATTGGCAGAAGAATATGAAAACAAGGTAAAAATCGGAAAACTCAACATCGATGAACATAGCGAGATATCTAATCGATACGGCATAATGTCAATTCCTACAATATTGTTTATTAAAAACGGAGAAGTAATAAATAAAGTTCAAGGAGCAGTGCCAAAAACTAAATTGAACGATACAATACAAACCGTTCTTAAATAAAACTACCTACACGGCTCGGGCCGTGTTTTTTTTACATAAAATTATAACAAATAGTAGCATTTTCCACTTGTTTCCATATATTAACAGTACAAGGTAACAAATATCCTTTTTATCGACGTTACCTAGTAAAAATAGAGGAGGTTAAAAAAAAATGGAAGCAAACACAAAACTTAATTCAGCAAGTAATCAAAATATTATGGAGCCTCCCGGTCCAGCAGGGCCACAAGGTATCCAAGACGAGCAAGGTATCAAGGTATTCAAGGCGAGCAAGGTATCCAAGGTGAGCAAGGTGTCAAGGTGTGCAAGGTGAGCAAGGTGTCAAGGTGTCAAGGTGTGCAAGGTGAAGGTAAACAAGGTGAAGCAAGGTATCCAAGGTGGCAGCAAGGTATCCAAGGTGAAGGTGAGCAAGGTATCCAAGGCAAGGTGAGCAAGGTATCCAAGGTGTTCAAGGTGAGCAAGGTATCCAAGGTGTTCAAGGTGAGCAAGGTATCCAAGGTGTTCAAGGTGAGCAAGGTATCCAAGGTGTTCAAGGTGAGCAAGGTATCCAAGGTGTTCAAGGTGAGCAAGGTATCCAAGGGGAGCAAGGTGAGCAAGGTAGCCAAGGTGAGCAAGGTGAACAAGGTGTGCAAGGTGTGCAAGGTGTGCAAGGTGTGCAAGGTGTGCAAGGTGTGCAAGGTGTGCAAGGTGTGCAAGGTGTGCAAGGTGTGCAAGGTGTGCAAGGTGTGCAAGGTGTGCAAGGTGTGCAAGGTGTGCAAGGTGTGCAAGGTGTGCAAGGTGTGCAAGGTGTGCAAGGTGTGCAAGGTGTGCAAGGTGTGCAAGGTGTGCAAGGTGTGCAAGGTGTGCAAGGTGTGCAAGGTGTGCAAGGTGTGCAAGGTGTGCAAGGTGAGCAAGGTGTCCAAGGTATTCAAGGCGATCAAGGTATCCAAGGTGAGCCAGGTGAGCAAGGTATCCAAGGTGAACAAGGTATCCAAGGTATCCAAGGCGAGCAAGGCGACCAAGGCAACAAAGGCGAAAAAGGCGAAAAAGGAGAAAAAGGCGAAAAAGGAGAAAAAGGCGAAAAAGGAGAAAAAGGCGAAAAAGGCAACCAAGGCGACCAAGGCAACCAAGGTGACAAAGGCAACCAAGGTGACAAAGGCGAAAAAGGCAACCAAGGAGACAAAGGCGAAAAAGGAGAAAAAGGCGAAAAAGGAGAAAAAGGCGAAAAAGGCAACCAAGGTGACAAAGGCGAAAAAGGAGAAAAAGGCGAAAAAGGAGAAAAAGGCGAAAAAGGAGAAAAAGGCGAAAAAGGAGAAAAAGGCGAAAAAGGAGAAAAAGGCGAAAAAGGAGAAAAAGGCGAAAAAGGAGAAAAAGGCGAAAAAGGAGAAAAAGGCGAAAAAGGAGAAAAAGGCGAAAAAGGAGAAAAAGGCGAAAAAGGAGAAAAAGGCGAAAAAGGAGAAAAAGGCGAAAAAGGAGAAAAAGGCGAAAAAGGAGAAAAAGGCGAAAAAGGAGAAAAAGGCGAAAAAGGAGACAAAGGCAACCAAGGTGACAAAGGCGAAAAAGGCGACCAAGGAAACCAAGGTGACAAAGGCGAAAAAGGTGACAAAGGCAACCAAGGTGACAAAGGCGAAAAAGGTGACAAAGGCGAAAAAGGCGGCCAAGGCAACCAAGGTGACAAAGGCGAAAAAGGCGACACAGGCAACCAAGGTGACAAAGGCGAAAAAGGAGAAAAAGGCGAAACGGTGACAAGGTGACAAAGTGAAAAAGGCGACCAAGGCGAGCAAGGTCCAGAGGGTCCTAAAGGTGATCAAGGTATCGATGGCCCAGCCGGAGGTCCTCAAGGCCCAATTGGTCCGCAAGGTATTCAAGGTCCCGCTGGTAAGCAAGGTGCTAGAGGCATTCAGGGTCCCGCTGGTAAGCAAGGTGCTAGAGGCATTCAAGGTCCCGCTGGTAAGCAAGGTGCTAGAGGTATTCAAGGTCCAAAAGGTATTCAAGGTCCTAAAGGTGAGTCTGGTATTCTCAACGAATCATTACTCCTTCCTTTAATACAACGACTTGTGGCTCTAGAGCAAAATAGTCCAATTGCTCCTATGATTACCAATGTATCTGCTATTCTTGTACCTACCGAAGAAATCATTACTTCACCAACCGCTAAACTAAAAATATACGAAGGAATGCTATTGGATGACATTCTTACTTTACTCAATACCTCCGTAATATTCCAAGGCTCCCTAGAAGGCATAACCGCTGTTACTAATATAGCAAATTATATTACTGTAGATTGGAATATCTCTGGCTTAACAGATGCTGTCGCTATTGATGATGTAATTGTCGCTGAAGCCACGCTAACCGCAAATGGCAATATTCAATTATTCACACCAACTTCTTCCTCTGCAGAAGAAACAATTATCATCGTTATCAATTTTACTGTAGTAGAAAAAATATAGAAAACGATCAGCTTTTCTCCTCTGTTTTCAGGGGGGTTTTTTTATTATGTACCTTCAGATCAATCAAATTCCATATATATTTACCATATTTCGCCATGCCAAGCACACAATAATAGTCCCAAGCATAGCATGAATATAAAATATTATTAAAAAAGGAGCATATGTTATGTACTATACTTATCCAAATCCCAATATTACAAGAGAGCTATTGATACAAGCCTACCTGCAATATTATTATCAACACGGATCACTTCCTGGTGGCTTCGTTCCACCTTCAAGTATCCAGCCAGATACTTCTACAAGTACAATAATACCTCCTGGATCTACTATTGTTATACCTCCAATCGATGACGATTGCTGTAAAACTCCTGTTGGTCCACAAGGAGAGCCAGGTCTTCAGGGTCCACAAGGTCCACAGGGTCCGCAAGGTCTTCCAGGTCCAGCGGGTGCTCAAGGCATCGCAGGGGCAACAGGTCCTATGGGTCCGCAAGGCGATCAAGGTTGCCGCGGTCTCGATGGCGCTCCGGGTATTCCAGGTCCGCAAGGTCCCGATGGTGCTCCAGGTCCACAAGGTCCTATAGGTGCGACAGGTCCACAAGGTCCAGCTGGTCTCGATGGTGTTCCAGGCCCTATCGGTCCGCAAGGTCCGGCAGGTCCCGATGGTGTTCCAGGTCCACAAGGTCCTATAGGTGCGACAGGTCCACAAGGTCCAGCTGGTCTCGATGGTGTTCCAGGTCCGCAAGGTCTCGATGGTGCTCCAGGTATTCCAGGTCCGCAAGGTCCGAAAGGTGCGACAGGTCCACAAGGTCCGGCAGGTCTCGATGGTGTTCCAGGTCCACAAGGTCCGATAGGTGCAACAGGTCCGCAAGGTCCGGCAGGTCTCGATGGTATTCCAGGTCCACAAGGTCCGATAGGTGCAACAGGTCCGCAAGGTCCGCAAGGTCCGGATGGTGTTCCAGGTCCACAAGGTCCGATAGGTGCACCAGGTCCGCAAGGTCCGGCAGGTCTCGAAGGTGTTCCAGGTCCACAAGGTCCGGCTGGTCTCGATGGTGTTCCAGGTCCACAAGGTCCGATAGGTGCAACAGGTCCGCAAGGTCCGGCTGGAGTTCCAGGTCTCGATGGTATTCCGGGTCCAGCTGGTCTCGATGGTGTTCCAGGTCCACAAGGTCCGGCTGGTCCCGATGGTGTTCCAGGTCCGCAAGGTCCGAAAGGTGCGACAGGTCCACAAGGTCCGGCAGGTCTCGATGGTACTCCAGGTCCGCAAGGTCCGATAGGTGCGACAGGTCCACAAGGTCCGGCTGGTGTTCCAGGTCCACAAGGTCCGATAGGTGCGACAGGTCCTATGGGTCCGCAAGGTCCAGAAGGTGCGACAGGTCCTATGGGTCCACAAGGTCCAGCTGGTGTTCCAGGTCTCGATAATGTTCCAGGCCCTATCGGTCCGCAAGGTCCGGCAGGTGTTCCAGGTCCACAAGGTCCGATAGGTGCGACAGGTCCACAAGGTCCGGCAGGTCTCGATGGTACTCCAGGTCCGCAAGGTCCGATAGGTGCAACAGGTCCACAAGGTCCGCAAGGTCCGGATGGTGTTCCAGGTCCACAAGGTCCGATAGGTGCAACAGGTCCACAAGGTCCGCAAGGTCCAGAAGGTGCGACAGGTCCTATGGGTCCACAAGGTCCGGCTGGTGTTCCAGGGCTCGATGGTGTTCCAGTCCTATGGGTCCGCAAGGTCCGGATGGTGTTCCAGGTCTCGATGGTATTCCAGGTCCACAAGGTCCTATAGGTGCGACAGGTCCACAAGGTCCGGCTGGTGTTCCAGGTCTCGATGGTGTTCCAGGTCCTATGGGTCCGCAAGGTCCGGCTGGTGCGACAGGTCCTATAGGTCCACAAGGTCCAGCTGGTGTTCCAGGTCTCGATAATGTTCCAGGCCCTATCGGTCCGCAAGGTCCGGCTGGTGTTCCAGGTCCACAAGGTCCGGCTGGTCTTCCAGGTCCGCAAGGTCCGATAGGTGCAACAGGTCCGCAAGGTCCAGCAGGTCTCGATGGTGCTCCGGGTATTCCAGGTCCACAAGGTCCGAAAGGTGCGACAGGTCCGCAAGGTCCAGCAGGTCTCGATGGTGCTCCAGGTATTCCAGGTCCGCAAGGTCCGATAGGTGCGACAGGTCCACAAGGTCCAGCTGGTCTCGATGGTGTTCCAGGTCCACAAGGTCCGATAGGTGCAACAGGTCCACAAGGTCCGCAAGGTCCGGCTGGTCTTCCAGGTCCGCAAGGTCCGCAAGGTCCAGAAGGTCCAGAAGGCCTAGAGGGTATTCAAGGTCCTGAGGGTCCCCAAGGTATTCAAGGTATTCAAGGCATCCAAGGCCCTCAAGGTATTCAAGGTATCTCTGGAACTGATTTAGATGCAGGTTATGTAATAGATATCAACTCTATGCTTATGGATATCGCACGCCTACAAGCTGAGATTACTCTAGAATACACAATGCAGCTTTCTTTTGTTAATATTTACCTAACTAACGTAAGCAATCTTTCGAATTGTATAATTTCCACTGATCAAACGTTTGACCAAATAGTGGCTCAGCTATTTTCTTATCCTAACGTTGGCGTTGCTACTTTAAATAGGCTTTATTTGGCAAGTTTTCTAGGCATCTCAGCTTCAAAAAATTCTATCATCGGTCAACGTCTTTTAGATCTCACATTAACACCTACAGAAACCGTACCTGCTACATTAACAACAATTTGGAGAGATTATTTAACAGAAACAACAGGCACACCTCTTTCTCTAATAATGTATACTAATAATTGTGTTACGGAATTTAAAGATGTAACTATTAATTTAAAGATGTAACTATTACCGTATTATCTGATTCATTTATTCGATTTGTATACCGAGACGATGTATATATTATGTCTACACAAAAAATTCTTGCGATCAGTACTGAATATGATATTCAAATATTAACTCCCGAGGTTATTGTAGACACTCCTACAGAGACTGTTGTTATCGATGATGCTCCATCTGCAATCATTGTGTCGAGTGACACTTTTTACAGATGAATTGCTGTTGTTGTCGATGACACTTCTTCAGCCTACAGAGACTGTTGTTATCGATGATGCTCCATCTGCAGATGCCATTGTTATCGATGATGCCTCTCCATGTTCCGTTGTTTTCGACGATGCCTCTTCTGCAGATGCCATTGTTATCGATGATGCTTCTTCAGATGCCATTGTTGTCCGATGAGCTTCTTCCAGATGCCAATTGTTGTCGTTGATGCTCCATCTGCATAAATAAATTAATCTCTTATTCTCTTCAAATCCTTCTTATTCATTTGGAAGGATTTTTTTTTAGTTAACGCACTATAGCTGGAAATCCTATTTTCTTTTGAACTTTACGCAATCTCTGCAGATGCCGTTGTTATCGATGACGCTTCTTCAGATTCTGCTGTTTTCGACGACGCCTCTTCTGCAGATGCCATTGTTATCGATGATGCCTCTCCATGTTCCGTTGTTTTCGACGACGCCTCTTCTGCAGATGCCATTGTTATCGATGATGCCTCTCCATGTTCCGTTGTTTTCGACGACGCCTCTTCTGCAGATGCCATTGTTATCGATGATGCCTCTCCATGTTCCGTTGTTTTCGACGACGCCTCTTCTGCAGATGCCATTGTTGTCGATGACGCTTCTTCAGATTCTGTTGTTTTCGAAGATGCCTCTTCTGCAGATTCTGTTGTTTTCGACGATGCCTCTCCAGATGCCATTGTTATCGATGATGCCTCTCCATGTTCCGTTGTTTTCGACGACGCCTCTTCTGCAGATGCCATTGTTATCGATGATGCCTCTCCATGTTCCGTTGTTTTCGACGATGCCTCTTCTGCAAATGTCATTTTTATCGATGATGCCTCTCCAGGTTCCGTTATTTTCGACGATGCCTCTTCTACAGGTTCCATTGTTTTCGACGATGCCTCTTCTACAGGTTCTGTTGTTTTCGACGATGCCTCTTTTACAGGTTCCATTGTTTTCGACGATGCCTCTCCTGCAGATGCCATTGTTTTCGACGATGCCTCTCCTGCAGATGCCATTGTTTTCGACGATGCCTCTCCTGCAGATGCCATTGTTTTCGACGATGCCTCTCCTGCAGATGCCATTGTTTTCGACGATGCCTCTCCTGCAGATGCCATTGTTTTCGACGATGCCTCTCCTGCAGATGCCATTGTTTTCGACGATGCCTCTCCTGCAGATGCCATTGTTTTCGACGATGCCTCTCCTGCAGATGCCATTGTTTTCGACGATGCCTCTCCTGCAGATGCCATTGTTTTCGACGATGCCTCTCCTGCAGATGCCATTGTTTTCAGATTCTGTTGTTATCGATGATGCCTCTCCATGTTCCGTTGTTTTCGACGATGCCTCTCTGCAGATGCCATTGTTTTCGATGATGCCTCTCCATGTTCCGTTGTTTTCGACGATGCCTCTCTGCAGATGCCATTGTTATCGATGATGCCTCTCCATGTTCCGTTGTTTTCGACGATGCCTCTTCTGCAGATGCCATTGTTTTCGACGATGCCTCTCCAGATGCCGTTGTTTTCGACGATGCCTCTTTTACAGGTTCTGTTGTTTTCGACGATGCTCTTCAGGTGCCATTGTTGTCGATGATGCCTCTCCAGGTGCCATTGTTTTCGACGATGCCTCTCTGCAGATGCCATTGTTTTCGATGATGCCTCTCCAGATTCCGTTGTTTTCGACGATGCCTCTTCTGCAGATGCCATTGTTTTCGATGATGCCTCTCCAGATTCCGTTGTTTTCGACGATGCCTCTCTGCAGATGCTTGTTTTCGATGATGCTTCTTCAGGTTCCGTTGTTTTCGATGACGCTTCTTCCAGGTTCATTTGTTTTCGATGATGCTTCTTCAGGTGCCATTGTTTTCGATGATGCCTCTCCAGGTTCCATTGTTTTCGATGATGCCTCTCTGCAGATGCCATTGTTTTCGATGATGCTCCATCTGCAGATGCTATTGTTTTCGACGATGCCTCTCTGCAGATGTCATTGTTTTCGACGATGCCTCTTCTGCAGATTCCATTGTTTTCGACGATGCCTCTTGCAGATTCTGTTGTTTTCGAAGATGCCTCTTCTGCAGATTCTGTTGTTTTCGAAGATGCCTCTTCTGCAGATTCTGTTGTTTTCGAAGATGCCTCTTCTGCAGATTCTGTTGTTTTCGAAGATGCCTCTTCTGCAGATTCTGTTGTTTTCGACGATGCCTCTCCTGCAGATTCCTTTGTTTTCGATGATGCTTTTTCAGATTCTGTTGTTTTCGATGATGCCTCTTCTGTTCCGTTGTTTTCGATGACGCTTCTTCAGATTCTGTTGTTTTCGATGATGCTTCTTCAGATTCTGTTGTTTTCGAAGATGCCTCTTCTGCAGATGCCATTGTTTTCGACGATGCTCTCTGCAGATGCCATTGTTTCGATGATGCTCAGGCCTGTTGTTATCGATGATGCTTTTCAGATTCTGTTGTTTTCGACGACGCCTCTTCTGCAGATGCCATTGTTATCGATGATGCCTCTCCAGGTTCCGTTGTTTTCGATGATGCTTCTTCTTCAGATGCCATTTCAGGTGCTAAGGATTTTTTCTTAGTTAACGCACTATAGCTGGAAATCCTATTTTCTTTTGCACTTTACGCAACACTTTTTGTGCCTTATAATTGGCCTTTTCAGCATTGTCCTTGATTATTTGGTCGATATAACTCTTGTCCTTTTGCAATTCCTCATACTTTTGTTGTATCGGTTTCAGTATTTCTATCACTGCCTCGGCCACTGCAATCTTGAAATCTCCATAACCTTTTCCTGAAAACTCATTTTCGATTGCTTCATAATTTTTATCTGTTACAGCGCCGTAGATGCTAATGAGATTGCTTATGCCTGGTTGATTTTCAGGATCATACTTTACATGTGCCGCATTGTCCGTTACCGCTCTTTTAAATTTTTTCAAAATTTCTTCTGGCTTGTCCGTCAACAAAATAGTAGCGTTTTTATCTTCTGATGATTTGGACATTTTTTTCGATGGGTCTTGCAAATCCATTATTCTAGCACCTACTTTTCCGATATATGGCTCTGGAATTACAAAGGTGTCTCCATAAATAGAATTAAATCTCGTCGCAATATCTCGAGTCAACTCCAGATGCTGTTTCTGATCATTTCCTATAGGCACCAAATCACTATTATATAGCAAAATGTCTGCTGCCATCAGCGCGGGGTAGGTATATAGACCGGCATTTATATTATCTGCATGTTTTTTAGACTTATCCTTAAATTGAGTCATCCTATTTAGCTCTCCCATATAGGTAAAACAATTTAAAATCCATCCAAGCTCCGCGTGTCCACTAACATGCGACTGATAATATATTATATTTTGTGTTGGGTCAAGCCCTGCCGCAATATACTGTATAAGGAGGTTGCGAGCATTTTTTCTAAGCTCTGCAGGATTTTGTCTTACTGTTATCGCATGCATATCAACAATACAGTACAAGCAATCATAGTTATTTTGCAATGTGGTCCAGTGTGGTCCAGTTTTTCAATGCTCCCAAATAATTTCCCAAAGTTAATGCCCCTGTTGGTTGCATTCCGCTAAAAATTGTTTTTCTTTCCATTTGTGTCACCTCAATAGTTTTTCTTGTATAATAGCAAAAAAAAATTTTTAAATCAAGTATCTCCATGAAAGGGATGGTGATTGTAATGGATCCATTATCTATTGCTATAATTATTTTTTGTATTTTCGAAGGTTTAAACATTATTATTTTATATTTCTATCCTCACGCCAATGTTGGAAATGGACTAGGAGTTTTTCAAGATTTCGATGATGCCCAAGAATCCGAATCTTCAAATCTTTTTATTAGCTATCTTATAAATTGGGTTGCCGGTGTCAAGCTCATCTTTGTACTTCTCTTAGTTGCTATTTTAATTGCAGGCACCGAGGCCACCAAGGTGTGGGCCATAATAACAATGATTATCTCCGTTTCAACCTACTTTTGGAAGCTCCATCCTATTATAGCAAAGCTTGATGCTATGGGTAAAATTACACCCGCGGGATATTCAAAAGTTTTACGCAGCACTATTGTGATATTTTTAACTATATTTATTCTCGCATTAATCATACACTTCTTTTTATAAATGTTTTCTAATAATCTATTTATTACATTTTCAGATGCTTCTTGTATATTGACATTTTTTGGATACCGTAGTATCATTCTTTAGTACAATAAAGCCCGATACCTTATTAATTTAAAATTGGAGGTTTATTTCATGAAATTAGCAAAAACATTATTAACAATCGGCACTATAATCTTATTTACTGGCTGCTCAGATAATTCTAGCAATACGTTTACAGTTGGCTTTGATGCATCATACCCTCCTTATGGATACATGAGCGATTCTGGTGAATACATCGGATTTGACTTGGATCTTGCCACTATCGTTTGCGAAAACTTAGGGTACGAATTGATCAAGCAACCTATAGACTGGTCTTCTAAAGATATGGAATTAAACAGCGGAAACATCGATTGTATTTGGAACGGCTTTTCTATCACACCAGACCGTCTAGATCAGTATGCATGGTCCGCGGCATATGTAGATAATCTCCAAGTTATTGTTGTCCCAGCAGATAGCGATATTGAAACTCTTGCCGACCTCAAAGACAAGCATGTTGTCGTTCAATCTGCATCGGCAGCTTCTGAAGCATTAAATAGCGACAAGCTTGCATATCTTACAGACACATTTGCAGATCTAAGCGAAAATCCCGATTATAATACAGCATTTATGAATCTAGATGCCGGCGCAGCCGATGCAATAGCAATTGATATCGGGGTTGCGACCTATCAGCTAGATAACAGAACAAACAAGTACAGAATTTTAGATGAGCCTTTTGAAAGTGAAAAATATGGCATAGGATTTAGAATTGACGATACAGAATTACGAGACGCAGTAGACGCAGAACTTTTAAAATTGGTGGAAAATGGTACATACTATGAGCTTGGTGAAAAATACGGCATTGATAAAAACATGCTATGCTTAGGAAAATAAATAGGGAGGGTTACCATGAGTATTTCAGTTATGATTAGTCAGCTTTTATCTGGAATGGCAGTGTCAATTCAAATATTCTTTGCAACATTGCTCTTTGCGATGCCGCTCGGATTAGTTATTTATTTTGGTCGGGTCTCTAGCAATCCGATCATCCAGTCTATCACAAGATTATATATATCTTTAATGCGAGGCACCCCCTTAGTTTTACAATTACTTGTAATATACTTTGGTCCATATTATCTGTTTGGCATCAGCATTTCGCCTTCATATAAAATGGTTGCAGTCATCATTGGTTTTTCGATCAACTACGCTGCCTACTTTGCAGAGATTTATCGCGGCGGCATTGCCTCAATCGATAAGGGACAGTATGAAGCTGCAATGGCCCTTGGATACAATAAATGGCAAACCTTTTTTCTGATAATTTTACCTCAAGTGTTCAAGGTTATATTGCCTTCTATCACCAACGAGGTCATCACCTTAATCAAAGATACCACGCTTGCATTTGTTTTGGCTGTTGCAGAAATTTTCACCATTGCAAAGCAAATTGCCAGTGCCCAAACCACAATGTTACCTTTCGTTATAGCAGGGATATTCTACTTCGTCTTCAATTTTATAGTGCAAACTTTTATGGAAAAACTCGAGATGCGTCTCAGCTACTACGATTAAAATAAAAGACCCCTTTCATATTTCTGAAGGGGGTCTAATTTTCACTCTGTATCCTTTGCTTATGATTTCAATTTTTTACATAAAATATATCCGTCATCAACAATAATTATTGCATCAATTTTCATGTCTCACGTGGTACATGCTCATACGCCCTATGCCATATCCATCAAGGGTTTGCGCGATTAAATACCCATAATTTTCCTCTGTTGTTTTCTCAATTTTAGCTGATACTACTTTCGCCATTTTGGCTGTTGTTTTTTAATTATTTGTTAACGCTTTTATTTTCTGTGATATACACTTATACTTTTCACTCGGTATCGATCCCTCCAATAACGGATCCGCTGTTTCTGCCATCCATTTTGCTAACTGAGTTTCCACTCCCTTTAGTATATCTTATTTGATGTATCACTCGCTCATTATTATTTTTCTTAAACCATGGTTCGTGCGTATCTCCTGTTGCTACTGCAATGAAAAACGGCTGAATTTTTCCCAAATCTTCATTATCATTAATCGATACTCTTAGCATAGACTTCGTTGCGCCCCTCACCCTTTTCACCTACAAATTTAATCTTCTCCGTAACCTCACCTTCTTCAGGCTTCTTTGCCTCATGCACTCCAAAACACCATTCCATTTTGATGCGGTGGGTGCCCTATAAATATCGCAGCTCTGGCCGGATCACAAAGTAGCATTACACAAAAGCCATTTGTAAATGCAGTCTACTCTTTTGCCAGCCTTTCAAAATTTTCATTTTAACTGTGCTTATTCCACAGGGCGAAAAAACCCTTCCTATTACATGTAGTTAACACGATCTATTTCGTTGTCGGCGAAGCTGCTGCATGGGAGTTGGCAACAGATATCGATTACAAAAATACAATCCCTCAACCCACTTCTGCAATAGCATTTAGCCCCGCAAATCCCGAAGTCATGTATGCTATGGGAGATCGCTTGGCTCACGCCGGAGATTTTATGAAATCAGAAGATGCCGGCGCTACTTGGGAGAAAATCTTTGAGATGCCATTTGTCGTGGAAGTTGCCACAGATCCTAAAAACGAAGATAGAATGTTAGTCAGCGTCGGGGCTGCCAAAATTTTAGATGGTTTAAATTGTGGACTTTACTATTCTGAGGATGCGGGAAAAACCTTTGAGAAAGTAAACACCGGAATAGGGCCTTCTAGTAAAATAAGCCACATATGCTTTGACCCCATTGAAGAAGATACATTATGGGCTGCTTCTTGCGCGACAGGATTTTTCAAGGATACGATCCACTAATTTGGAATTTTGGTAAAATTAGCCAATAGGGTATCTGCTAATTTTATCGCAACAAAAAAGCCGCCTTTATAATTTAGGTGGCTTCCGTTTTCTTATCTATTTAATCGACGATTAATATCTGTTTGACGCTCCGTAGAATCTTTTAAAAATCCCTTCATCAATGCTTCAAAACCATCAATTACTACTTCTGGCTCTTTTTTAGGTTTGTTATAACGTGGTTTTGGACGTTCCTCCTGCTTCGGTTTTTCGAGAGCCTCTTTAATCGAAAGGGATATTTTGTTGTTTGTGAGATCGACAGTCAATACTTTAACTTTCACAACGTCTCCAATTTTAATTGCGTCTGCTATATTTTCTAAATATCCATGCGTAATATGGGATATATGCACTAATCCATTGTATGAGTTTGGTAGCGAAATAAATGCTCCAAATGGTTTAATTCCTGTAACTGTTCCTTCTAAGATTTGGCCAACTTCAATTTTTTCTGACATATTCAGCAATTCTCCTATACTTATTTTCTAATATCATACCACTATCTATGTAAATAGTAAAGTAAAAATTAGTTAAAAAATAGTTAATTTTTACTTTTTTTATTGTGTCGTGCTAAACCCCCGTAAAGCACGACTTTTATATAAACAAGTGTGAGTGTACAATTTTACCCCTCTCAACCTTTTTCCCCTGATCATCTCTAGGATGATACTCTTATTATTAGTAATTATTACATATAATATGTACTAATTTTTTCGCCAATTAATGGGTAAAATATTTTTTAGAAAAGGAGAATAATAAAATATGCAAACGATGAACAAATCCAAGTTGAAATTTACCCGTCTTAACAATCGCACCAAAGGCATTTTGTTTATACTAGTATCTGCTCTTAGCTTTGCACTTATGTCAGCTTGTATTAAAATAGTGGGGCCACTGCCAATATTTCAAAAAGTTTTCTTCAGAAATCTCATCAGTCTGTTTATTGCCACTGCCCTAGTGCTTAAACATAAAAGCAGTTTTGTTGGCAAACCCGAAAATCGAAAATATTTAATTTTGCGTGCAGTACTCGGAACAGCTGGAATAATTTTTAACTTCTATGCAATAGAGCAGCTTGTCTTATCCGATGCCACAATGCTCAACAAGTTATCTCCGCTATTTGTAATCTTATTTTCATACTTATTTTTAAAGGAACATATAAATCGAAATCAAATAGTCGCCATTACAATTGCCTTTTTAGGTGCGTTACTTATACTAAAGCCAAGCTTCAACTCGGATATGATCCCTGGTATTTCTGGAATATTAGGTGCTCTCAGCGCTGGTGCCGGCTATACTTGTTTGCGCATTTTAAAGACGGAGCCCTACTATAGAACAGTATTCGCATTTAGTGCTGTCTCCTGCGCTATAGTGCTTCCATTTGCAATATATTTTTATTTACCAATGACATCATTTCAATTCCTTACACTAATGCTGGCCGGAGTTTTTGCAACAATAACGCAATTTTCACTAACATTAGCATATTCCTTTGCACCTGCTCGTGAAATTTCAATTTTTGACTATAGCAATATAATTTTTTCTGCAATCATCAGCTATTTCTTGTTTTACGAATTACCCGATATCCTAAGCATTATAGGATATTTTGTAATCTTCGGAGCTTCATTATATATGTTTCTATATCAGAAAAACAACACTTCCTCAAAAACTTCTTAACATATAGTTTTCATGGGCAGCTATCTATCACCTAGTACGTGCGTATACCTCCTTTGCCTCTTTGTATATCCCGCATCTTTTATTGCCGTTGCATCTGTATCTTCTACTTTTGCAATTGCAATCACTACCGCATAATACTTACCCCCCTCTCCCTATTTATTTACATATAAATGTTTATAATAGAAAGAAAAATAGGAGGATCTAATATGATTTACAATATTTATGACTTTGGAGCCAAAGGAGATAGTTTAACCGATGATACCGATAGTCTTCAACAAGCAATCGATAAATGTTCTTTTGAAGGTGGCGGCATAGTATTAGTTGACGATGGCACTTTCAAAGTGGGCACTATTTATTTTAAAGATGATGTCACCATTGAAGTGGGTATACGTGGCAAAATTATTGCTCAAACTGAACGACATTTTTATAAAGATGACACTCACCATCAGATGTATACTAGAGAGACCCATATGGATAAGTGCCTTTTCTTTGCCAAAGAGTGCAAAAATATTGGACTTACTGGCAGAGGGGAAATTGATGGATGCGGCAGTGAGTTTAAGAAATTTAGGCCTATGCTTTTCAGATATCTTGATTGTGAAAACATCCGCATTACTAATATCAAGTTGCGCAACCCTGCATCTTGGACGAATGCTTTCATTGGCTGCAATAATATTTGGGTTGATGGTATTGACATCAAATCTCGCGCTAACAACAATGGGGATGGCCTTGATTTTGATGGTTGTGAAAATGTTTTTGTCTCCAATTGCAAATTTGATTGCAGCGACGATTGTATTTGTCTGCAAAATTCATACTTTGACCGCGTTTGTAAAAATATTGTCGTTACTAACTGCATCTTCTCTAGCAGATGGGCTGGCATGAGAATCGGACTTCTTAGCTGTGGACCAATTGAATTTCTGACTGTAAGCAATTGTATTTTTTCTAATATTGATTGTTCTGGACTAAAAATTCAATCTGCAGAAGGATCAAATGTATCTCATATGACATTTACCAACTTAGTTATGAACAATGTTCAGCGCCCTATTTTCATGACTGCCAATAAATTTCGCGAAAAAACTAATACAGAAACTGCGATAGAAACTCCGTCTGTTGTCTCTGACATGACTTTTAGCAATATTATTTCTCGCAGCTACGATAAAAATAAACAACTACTAGTAGAAAACCAACCGTCATGCATCGTTCTCGACTGCGAGGGTGATAACACCATTAGCGATATTGTCATTAAAAATGTCACTATGCAAACTTATGGAAAACAGGACTCACCATTTTTAAACGATTACTCTAAAATTCCAACACATAGCAATATCCGTGGCGAATGCAAAAATTATCATGGCAACCTTCCGGCTTCTGCACTTTTTGCAAGAAATATCAAAAATTTACACTATAGTGGACTACAAATTTCTGAAAAACATAAAACTCATAATAAAGATATTTGTATTATCTGATTCCAATAAGGAGAGCTCAATGAAATATTTATCTGATTTTAATATCCTACCTTCATTTACAACTATACAAACAGCAGCCATTCAAGATGCTATTAATCAAACAAGTGCCGCTGGAGAAATTTTGGTTTTTAACAAAGGAACGTATCTTACAGGTTTACTAGAAATGAAAGACAATACTGCAATAGAATTTGAAACTGGCACTGCCATTATAGGCTCAAGTCAGCTATCAGACTACGAAGGATCTGCAGAATTATTTGTAGATGCTGTTGGCTCTCAACGCGGTCGCTGTCTCCTATATGCGCATAGCAAACAAAATATTTCGTTAAAAGGCAGCTGCGTAATCGATGGTAGACTTCATAATTTTAGCAAAGATTTACCAGAATATGCCAAGCGACCATTTTTGCTCAATTTTATAAACTGTAAAAATATTACTTTAGATGGAATTTTGTTTAAAAACTCACCTGCCTGGATGCTCTGTATTTCTAAATGCAATGGATTTACTATCGAAAACGTTACCATTTTCAGTAGAACTGGAGGCAATAACGACGGCATAGATATAAATTCATCTCAAAATGGTGTAATTCGAAATTGTGTTATCGATACTGATGACGATGCTGTTTGTATAAAAAGCACTTACGATTCTCCGTGTGAAAATATTTTAATCGAAGATTGCATGCTTTGCACAAACTGGGGAGCATTTAAAATTGGAACCGAATCAATGGGTGATATAAAAAATATCCATATCCGTAACTGCTTTATGCACGATGTTAAGGGTGGTGCGATTAAAATACTTTCAGCAGATGGAGCAAATATTTCTGATATTGTCGTAGAAAATATAACATTCTTGGATGTTACGGGGCCTATTTTTATTACTAACGGAAACCGTTTACGCAGCTACTATGAAACGAACACTCGCACCGTTGCTGGAAAAATTTCTAATGTTACGATTAAAAATATATCTGGCAATGTAAAAAATGCATTAAAACATGATGCATCCAAAGTACTAAATCCGCATCCAGCAGTAATTGCTATGACAGGTATGGCAAATACCAAATTAGAAAACATTACTCTTAGTAATATCGATTTGATATTTGAAAGTGGTGAATTTACCGCATCAGAAAAAATCTCAGAAATAGGTTCGGGATATCCGGAATTTAATCGTATTGGCATTCCACCGGCTTCAAAGATTTTTGCAATAAATATTGATAACTTGATAATGGATAATGTTAGCATTGAATTGGAGAATACTTCTAGTTTACCAGAAGTCATATTGGAGAATGTTAATAAATAGGTAGCAATCACTCTGCTACTAAATGCATGTGAAAGGAGGTGCAGAAATGGCTCCATCATCAAATGATAAGAAACCAGAAAAAAAAGTAGCAGATGCTCAAAAAGAAATTAACAGTCCTGTTGCTGCCGCGAAACAGAAGAAGCTCGCCATTGCCGTCATAGGCATAGCAATTCTCGTATTGGCAGTTTTGGGTTCATATGTTTTTTTGATGAAAGTAAGCGAGATACAATTTCAAGATTTCAGTGATTTAATTATCTTTGCGTTAATTATTCTGGGCGCCAAATTTATTTTTGGACTAGCAATATACTATTCTTTTGTTCTTCTTAAAAGAAACTCAAAATTGAAAAGTGGTCCACTATTTCTTCTCAGAGTAATAGCAACAATAATTTCTACTTTTCTTAGCATCTGGATAGCAGCATACTTTACCCCAGGTATCATGATTCCGACAAAAGGAGTTATCGGACTAGCAATAATTATTATTATTGCTGAAATGGTAAACACATTCCTTGAAAAGCTTGACAAATAAAAACAATCCCCTATGTTTCACATGCAGCATAGGGGAATTTTTACAAACGCACTGCTATTTGAATAGCAATTTAAATATTGTAATCTATTACCGATACTCCGTTAGTTACTTCTCTCAAAAATTCTAAGATTGGTCCAGTATGATATGGATGATCCAAATAAGACTGTAAATCTTGTTCTGAATCAAAACATGCTTCTATAGATATATCAAAAGAACGAGGGCTCGGTTTTATATTAACTCCCACTTCTAAAGTTTTAATTAGAGCAATATTCTCTTTCATAGAAACTAGCAACTCTCTAAATTCCTCTGTCTTTGCTTTTGATTCTTCTTTCATTTTCATTAATACTATATGCTTTACCATTTTTATTTCTCCTTAGATATATTTAGTTTACAAAATAGTTTAACGCCAATTTATATCCCGCAGTACCCAGTCCAGAAATTACCCCTACCGCTGCAGCTGCAGTTACACTGTGTGCTCTAAAACTTTCTCGTTTATAGATATTGGAAATATGCACTTCTATCACATCAATGCTAATACTCTTTATTGCATCTGCAATAGCATAGCTAGTATGACTATATGCACCAGGATTAATTATAATTCCATCTATTTTATCATGATAGCATTTTTGCAAATGATCAATTATTTCACCTTCACAATTTGACTGAAAGAAAGATAACTCTATCCCATTTTTGTGTGCAAATGCCTCTAAGCCTGCTTCTATATCTGATAAAGTTTCATGTCCATATATATGGGGTTCTCTAGTTCCTAAAAAATTTAAATTAGGTCCATTTATTATACAAATTTTCATTTTTTATACTCCCATTAACTCAATAATCTTCTCTACAACTTCGGTAACGTTCAAATTTTTAGTACATACTTGCATAGAGCTCACACCTTCATATGCCTCTTTTCGATCTGCTAATCTTTGTGCTAAACTCTCTTTTGTATCAACTAATGGACGATTGGCGTCATCTTTAATTCGCTCATAAAGTGTATCAATATCATTTTTTAAATAAATGCATCGCTTTTTTGATAAATATTCTCTACTAGAAGTATTCATTAAAATCCCTCCACCAGTAGCATATACCTTTGGTAGATCATCGCATTGACTTAATGCCTTAAACTCTAGTTCTCTAAAGTAATCTTCACCATAATTTGCAAAAATTTCTTTGATAGCAACTTTTTCTGTATCTTCTATATAATTATCAATATCTACAAACGGTATATTTAAAGTTTTTGCTAGTAATTTACCAACTGTACTTTTGCCTGCTCCCATAAATCCTATCAAATAAATTGACTCTTGCTTTAATTTTAGAATAGATTCTAATTTTTTATAAATAGTAGCCATTATCGTCGCAGGATATATTCGTTCTTGCCATATTTCTTGAGCCTTAATAGCCTGAGCAACTAACATGTATAATCCATTAACTGCAATTAACCCATTTGTCTTAGCAAGTTTTAAGAAATTGGTTTCTAACGGATTGTATATCAAATCCACTGCAGCGCTAAAGCACTTAATTTTATCTTCACTAATAGGGCTCGCCTCACAATTAGGATACATTCCAACTGGTGTTGTATTAATAACGCAATATGCTTTTTCTAGTTCTTCAAATTCCGCATAATCAATAATTTTTATATTTTTAAAATTCTCTGCTGCCTTAGTTTTATTTCTTGTTACCAAAACTACCTTAGTTGCACCGTGATCGAGTAAATAACATACCACACTCTTTGCAGAACCACCTGCTCCCAAGACATAAAAATCATTTGCTTTCACAACTACGTTACCAAACTTTAGCATTTCGCCAATTCCAAAATAATCCGTATTATAACCAAATGCTCTGTCACCAACTATTTTAATAGTATTTACTGCTCCAATTTTATGAGCCTCTTCAGAAATTTTATCCAGCTGCGGAATAACACTTTCCTTATAAGGAATAGTCACATTTAGTCCATCTATATCCATAGACTTCGCAGCCTCTACTACAGAATTTATTCTATTTTTGTGAATTTGATTTAATACATAACTAGCTTTTAAATTTACCAATTCGAAAAAATGTTCATGAATGTCTGGCGATAAGCTATGAGATAATTTTTCACCTAGCAAACCATACTTTTTTGCTGCAAGCTTTGGAATATTACTTTCAATTTCCAAAATATGCGATTGATATTCTTTGCTTATTTCCATTAAATAAACTAGCATTTTTCTTGCATAAGGCTTCAAACCAGCATTCTGAAGCAGCTCCAAATTATTCTGAATAATCTCATCTTCTCTTTCTGGCTGAAAAATTGGCATATCATTTTCCAACTTAAACTTTGCAACTTCTATCACACATTCCATTCGTTGTACAAATAGCTGCATAAGCTCTTTATCTATCTGATTGATTTGCCCTCTTGCTTGTTCAAGATTCATCTACGACCTCCTAAACATTTTTGTTATAAAATCCTAGTATTTTGAAATCTTTAGTAATTTCACTAATATTCTCAAATGCATTTTTTATATTGTCATCATCTTTATTACCTTCTATATCAATATAAAAACAATAAGAAAACGTACCGTCACCCACTGGCCTTGATTCAATTTTTGACATATTTATTTTTGATTTAGCGAATTCTTCTAATATATGATATAAGCTTCCTATTTTATGTGGAATTTCAAATAAAATGGTCATCTTGTTACTAAACTGATTACTTTCAGCTTCTTTTGATACAACAATAAACCTAGTCCAATTTTCTTTATTATTCTGAATATTAGACTCAAGAATTTCTAGATTATATAGTTCGGCAGCTCTTTTGCTGGCAATAGCAGCATTTGTCTTTTTTGCTTCCTTTTTTACATACTCTGCCCCTATTGCAGTATTATGATATGCCACATGCTTTACATTAGGTAACCTTTTCAAAAAAATTGTACTTTGCTCAAATCCTTGAGGGTGTGAAAATATATGAGTTATGTCGTCGATAGCTGCTCCTGATATTCCCAACAAATTATGTTCAACTTTTACGCTTGTTTCTGCAGTTATATAATAACCATATTTCTTTAACAGATCATAATTTTGTACAATAGAACCCGTCGTAGAATTTTCTATAGGTAAAATTCCATAATCTATTTCATCATTTTTTAATGCCGCAAAAACATCTTCAAATTCCTTATAATATTTTGTATTTTTTTCATTTCCAAAAAGTTGAATTAGTGCTTGCTCACTATAAGAACCTGGCACACCCTGGTAACCAACAATCATAAATTTTCCCATCCTATTCATTTAATAATTCAAGTATTGCAATTGCAGCAATCGCTTCTATAACTACAACAGCGCGCTGAACAATACATGGATCATGTCTTCCTTTAATTTGCAATTTTACTTCCTCTTTAGTTTCAATATTAACAGTATCCTGCTCTTTAGCAATTGATGGAGTTGGCTTAATAATAACTTCAAAAATAATTGGTGAACCATTTGTAATTCCACCCAAAATTCCTCCATTATTATTAGTTTTTGTTGCCACTACTCCATCTTTTATATAAAATTCATCGTTTGCTTCACTTCCATAAAACTCAGCAAATTTGTCTCCTGCGCCAAAATCAATACCTTTTACTGCAGGCACCGAAAAAGCCAGATGAGCAATTATACTCTCTACTGAATCAAAAAATGGATTTCCCAGTCCAGCAGGAATTCCTACAACAGCGCACTCAATTTTTCCACCCACAGAATCACCATCTGCTTTTGCATTTAAAATTTTAGCACGCATATTTTCTATTTTGGAGTCGTCAATTACAGGCAATTCCTTTTTCAAAAGTACACCGAAATCATCTGAGCTTACAGATTGACTATCAAATTTTGTATCTTTAATAGAAGCAATTTGAGATATATGTGCGCCTATTGTTATTCCTTTTTTATCCAATATCTGCTTTGCAACTGCTCCTGCAAACACTAAAGGTGCAGTAATTCTTCCAGAGAAATGTCCGCCTCCTCTATAATCATTGAACCCAGCATATCTAATGTTTCCCGTATAGTCTGCATGACCTGGACGCATATTAGTTTTTAAAATGGAGTAATCTTTAGAGTGAGTATCTGAATTTTTGATTAATGCACACAAAGGTGCTCCCGTAGTATGATTTTCCCATATTCCACTTTGAATTATTGGCAAATCACTTTCTTTTCTAGCGGTAGAAAGCTTATCTCGTCCAGGAGCTCTTCTTTCCATTTCTTTTTCTATTTGCTTAAAATCTAATTCAATTCCTGCAGGAAGTCCACCAATTACCACTCCAATGCCTGCTCCATGTGATTCTCCAAATATAGAAATTCCAATATTTTTTCCAAATGTATTATTCATAGACTGCCTCCAGATACTCTATCTTGCCTCCCAAACTTTGATAGTCTTCCCAAAAAGCTGGATATGATTTAGAAACGCATTCGTAATCTTCCAATATAACTTCATTTTCACAAACTGTCGCTGCAATAGCAAGTGTCATAGCAATTCTGTGATCCTTATGACTCGAAACTACTTTTGTTAAATTGAATTTGTCCACACCTTCAATTTTTAAACTATCTGGCAATTCCTGTATCTTAGCACCTAACTTAGAAAGCTCCATATTTATTGCCGCTAATCTATCACATTCCTTTATACGCAATCTAGCAACATTGTTAATTTCATTTTTGCCCTTACATAATGCCAAAACTAATGCCATAATAGGCACAATATCAGGACATTCCGAACCATCCATCACTATATTGTCTAATTTAGATTTTTTAGCTCTCACTGTTGTAGATGTTATTTCCACTTCTGCTCCGATTTGTTTTAAAAGTGCCACAACCTCTTTATCTGCCTGATAAGAATTGATATTAATATTTTTAACAACTATATCATTGCCCAATGCTCCTGCAGCTAAAAAAAAGGCCGCTTGAGAAAAATCTCCTTCTACTTTATAATTGATAGCCTTATAATTTTGTTTTCCTTCTATTATAAATGTTTCATAGTTTTGATTTTCTACTTTAATACCAAACATTTCTAGCATTTGCAATGTTAAGTCAATATACCCTATAGACTCTAGCGGAGTGGTCAATACAATTTTAGAATCTTTATCTAATAAAGGTAACGCAAAAAGTAATCCACTTATAAATTGTGAACTTATATCTCCACGAATAGCAAATGTATCTGCTTTAATTTCTCCATGGATAGTTAAGTCTAACTCATCATCCTCATATGAATATTCTATTGCCTGCTTATCAAAAATTTCATAAAACGGTGTTAATGGACGTTTGCCTAAATTTCCTTGCCCTACAAATCTTACGCTCTCTGCAAACAAGGTAGCTAATGGAACAAAAAATCTAAGTGTTGAGCCAGATTCATTACAATCAATAATGGCATCGTTTACTGCTTTTCCTTGAATTCCTGTAATATATAATGTGTTACTTTCTTCTTTTATATTAGCTCCTAATGCCTTTACTGCACTAATAGTTGCAATAATATCATCAGAATAATCAATGTTCGAGATAATACTCTCCCCAGAGGAGAGACTTGCACAAATTATTGCTCTGTGTGCAAGGCTTTTAGATGGCGGTATTTCTACTTCACCTTTTAATATAGTAGGCATCAATTTTATTCGACTCATTTATAAACCTCTAAAAAATGTTACATCTGTTTTATATATATAAGCCTTACCAATTTTTTCTAATAAAACTACATTTAAATTGGAATCTAGATTTTTCTTATCAAGCTGCATCACCGATAATATTTTCTCTTTATTTATTTTTGGCATTTCAGTAGGCAGTTCATATTTTTTTAACAACTGCAGAATTTTTTTATGAGTTCCACTAACAGTAAGTCCCATTTCTTCACTTATACCAGTGATCGCATTCATGCCAATAGAAACACCTTCTCCATGAGTATATTCCTCATATCCACATACTGTTTCTATCGCATGACCTATTGTATGTCCAAAATTCAAGATCATTCTTTCGCCTGTATCTCGTTCATCCATTTCAACTATTTCTTTTTTAATATTGCAACACCTATAAATTATTTCAGCAAAACTTGATTCCAATTTTTCAATATCTTCCACATTATTCAAAATATTAAATAGTTCTTCATCTTTAATCAATGCATATTTAATCACTTCTGCTAAGCCATCTCGTAAAAATCGTTTATCTAAAGTTCCAAGTACCGTTGGGTCCACTATAACAAGAGAAGGATGATAGAAGCTACCCACTAAGTTTTTTCCAGCTGGTAAATCAATTGCTACTTTTCCACCCACACTTGAATCCACCTGTGCTAGTAGCGAAGTTGGTATTTGAACAAATTTTACGCCTCTCAAATAAGTTGATGCCAAAAATCCTGCTAAATCTCCAACCACACCTCCACCAAGAGCAACTATAGCATCACTTCTAGTGATTTTCGCTTCTACAAGATCGTTATATAACGATGTTAATACATTTAGATTTTTACTTTTCTCTCCGGCCTTTATTATTTTTAGGGTTACTTCAACCCCTTCTTTAGCGATAGTTTCTTTTACGGACATTGCATAATGCCTTATAACATTTGAATCTGTTACTATAAATATCTTTTTTGCATTTGGAATGTGACGTCTAATTAAAAAACCTGCAGATTCTAAAAGAGCAGATTCTATATATATTGGATAAGTATTTTCACCTAAATTAACAATAATCGTTTTCACAAATTCTCTCCTCACTTCCTCAATAAATTATATTTCACGTCCAACCACTGGAGCAATAACACGCAATTTATCAATCAGTTCACCAAATTCTGCCGGAGTAATTGATTGCTGTCCATCACATAACGCCTGTGCAGGATTATTATGCACTTCTATAATTAGACCATCTGCTCCCACAGCAATAGCAGCTTTTGATAGTGGATCAACCATCCAATTTAATCCTGCTGCATGACTTGGATCCAATATTATTGGAAGATGGCTAAGTTTTTTTACAACCGGTACGGCACTAATATCGAGAGTATTTCTTGTATAATTTTCTACAGTTCTAATTCCACGTTCACATAAAATTACATTATCGTTCCCACCTGCCATGATATACTCTGCCGACATAATCCATTCTTCTATTGTTGCGGCCAAACCTCTCTTCAGTAAAATAGGTTTATTAATTTTTCCTAACTGCTTCAGAAGATCAAAGTTTTGCATATTTCTTGCCCCAACTTGAATTATATCCACATCATCCGCAAAGGTATCAATCATATCTGTTGACATAATTTCTGTTACAATTGGTAATCCAGTTTCTTGCCTAGCAATTTTAAGAAATTTTAGCCCCTCAAGTTCTAGACCTTGAAAGCTATATGGAGAAGTTCTCGGTTTGAACGCCCCACCTCTTAATGCTGTTGCGCCAAGCTTTTTTACTTCCCTCGCAATCGCAACAATTTGCTCTTCTGTTTCTACGGAACACGGACCTGCAATTAGTGTTAAAGCTTTTCCACCGATTTTTTTACCACACACATCGATGATCGTATCTTCTGCTTTAAATCTACGATTAGCACGTTTAAACGGCTCTTGTATAATCATAACTCTTTCTACAAGAGGATTTGCTTGCCATTTATTTCTATCTATTTTAGTAGTATCACCAACGAGCCCAATTATAGTTTGACCTGTACCTTCCGTAATCCTAGCATTTACACCCAGGTGCTCAATTTCCGAAACTAACCCTTCTATTTCTAACCTCGACAAATTAGATCTTAATATTATTACCATTTCGTCACCCCTTATAATTTAGTTATAGTAAAAAAAAGAGACCCCCAAATCGGGAGCCTCCTTCATACTTAGAAATATATAAGGAAAAGTTTAAGCTAACTCGATAAGGTTATTTTTGCACACAACTATTAGACTATATTCATAGCCATAATAAAAGCCAAAAAATTGTGTAACAAATACTCTCATTGAGCTAGACATAAAATTTCCTCCTTTTCTAATTTTTCACCATCATGAATTTAATTATAAAGAATTTTTTTTATATGTCAAGAGTCACCTATTTTATTTTGGCTCTACTCTAAGAGTAATTACTTAGATAAATAGCCACCATCAACAGGGATTACTGCACCTGTTACATAATTTGCAGCTTCAGATGCCAAAAATACAGCAACACCACCAATGTCTTCCGGTTTTCCCCATCTTTCCATTGGGATTCTTGCAAGAATTTGCGAATTTCTATCTGGATTGTTTATAAGAGCCACATTCATTTCTGTATCCATATATCCTGGAGCTATTGCATTTACATTCACACCACGACTAGACCATTCATTTGAAAATGCTTTTGTAAGCTGAGCCACTCCACCTTTACTTGCTGAATAAGCTGGTACAGTTTGACCACCAAAAAAGCTTAGCATAGATGCCATGTTTATAATTTTACCAGAACCAGCTTTAAGCATCTCACGACCTGCAAGCTGACACAAAGTAAACACTGCTGTCAAATTTATCTGAATAACGTCTAGCCAATCTTCATATAAAAAGTCTTCGCATTTATTTCTACGTTGAATTCCAGCGTTATTAACAAGAATGTCAATTTTTCCACCTAAATTCTCAAGAGCCTCTGCAAATCCTTTTTCAATAGCTTCTTTTTTAGATATATCACATTCTACGCCCCAAACATTATATCCTTGAGCTTTAAAATCAGCAACAGCTTTAGCAAGAGCATCTCCAATTGCTATAATACAAACATCTGCTCCTGCTTCTAGCATAGATTTTGTAATTCCAAGACCTAATCCTTGACTTCCGCCAGTAATAATCGCTTTTTTTCCTTTTAAACAAAAAATATTTGCCATTTCTGCCTCCGAAAATTAAAATT
This sequence comes from Candidatus Epulonipiscium viviparus, assembly GCF_030708075.1. Taxonomy (GTDB): domain Bacteria; phylum Bacillota; class Clostridia; order Lachnospirales; family Cellulosilyticaceae; genus Epulonipiscioides; species Epulonipiscioides viviparus. Next base: position 952,494 of record NZ_CP117982.1, read on the forward strand.
TAAATAATACTTTCATGGCTCCAGTTCCAGGAGTTAAAAGAAGATCAAATCCCTCTTGTGCTTGTTCTACAGGAAGAACATGGGTAACAAGCTTTTCAAACATAGGCTCATCTTTTGCAAGTTCAACTGCAATTTCATAGTCTTTGTCACGATATACTCTTACGAATTCAAATGCAACTTCCTTAAACATTCCTTCGTTTACAGGGAACATTGTAGGAGTTTTATATCCAGCAACAATAACGATTTTTCCACGTACTTTACTTGCTTTAATAAGTTGTGCCGCAACAGGCTCCACTCCAGCACAGTCAAATACAAAATCAAATCCATTGCCACCAGTTTTTTCTGCTTTAAGAGCTTCTAGGTCTAAACCTTTTGCATCTCTTAGATCAAACCCAAAATCTTTACCCATCGCAATTCTTTTGTCATCAGCTTCGATAATAGTCAAGTTTGTACATCCAAATTTTTTAAGCACAAATGCTATTGCAAGACCAATAGGACCGCCGCCAAAAACAACTGCATTATCGCCAGGCTTATATCCAGGTTCGCGCACAGAATGCACTGCCACTGCTATAGGCTCAATCAATGCACCTAATTCATCAGACATTTCATCGCCTAATTCGTATAATTTATTTTCGTCCACTACTACATACTCAGACATAGCACCATCACGATCTATACCAACTAAACGCAAAGTATTACAAACATGCTGGTCTCCCGAATTGCATGGCACACAGTCTCCACATGAATAAATTGGATTTACTGTAACTTTTGTCCCTTTTTTGAAAATTTTTCCATCTTCTTCAACAACACCAGAAAATTCATGTCCAAAAACAAGAGGAGCCTTAGCTCTAGGGTGAGTACCTTTATAAATACCCAAATCTCCGCCACAAATGCCGGCACGATTAACCTTTACAAGTACTTGACCTTCTTTTGGAATGGGCTTATCTATTTCCACAACTTCAAGCATTTTTGGTCCTTTATACACTATTGCTTTCATAACTATCTCCAATCTAAATAATTATAATTTATTTATTGGATAAAGAATTGCTTCACCTTTTACAAAACGGCAAGCCTCTTCTGCTACTTTCGTTTTTAGTTCTTTAGCAGATTGCTCAGAATACCAAGCCATGTGCGGACTAATCAAAAAGTTTTCCAATGCAAATAATTTATTTCCAGGATTCATAGGCTCTGCTAAAACAACATCAAGAGCAGCTCCTGCTATCATTTTTTCAACTAAAGCAGTATACAGATCATCTTCGTTTACAATTCCACCACGAGATACATTTATTAAATACGAACTATCTTTCATCTTCTTGAATACATCCAAATTGAATACATTCTCAGTAGATTCATCAAATGGAGTATGGATAGAAAGTATATCAGACTCTTTCACTAAAGTTTCAAAATCAACAATTTTTACTCCATCAGCAATATCAACTGTCTCTCCTACTTCATATGCTATATCACAAGCAATTATTTTTACACCAAAGCCACTTAATCTTTTTGCAAAAGTTTTTCCTATGCGTCCAATTCCAAATATACCTACAGTTAATCCAGGTATTCTAGATATAGGAATTGCTCTTACATAGTCCCATTTAACATTTTTTGTATATTCATTCATTAAGCACACTTTACGAATAAGCGCCATCATCATTGCAACTGCCTGATCAGCAACCTCATTCATCCCATAGTCTGGGACATTGCATACCTGCACACCAAATTCGGTAGCAGCAACAACATCAACATTATTAACGCCAACACCATATCTTACAATTTGCTTGATTTCAGGTGAAAGCGCCTCTAATACCTTGCGGGTAAAAGGAGCATATTGATTTGTAAAAACGCTATAACCTTTACATTGATTGATCAAATCATCTTCTGTCTTGCATTGTTTAAGTTCATATTCTACACCATTTTTATTAAAAACAGCTATTTCCTCATTTAAATTAGCGTGATCATTATCAGTGATAATTACTTTCATTGTTTTTCCTTCTCCATTTTTTCAAAGTTAAAACTTACACCAGTTCCCGGTACTTTACTTGGAACAAGATCTCCACCTTTAACAATAAGTGGCTCATTTGTATATAAATATATTGGGAAGCTATGATATTCAACAAGTCCTGGATTATCAACAGCACCAAGAACATTTACATGCAATTCTTGCATTCCATGTGAATTTACATTTCGTCCACGTACTTTTGCAAGATGCGCAACGTCAAAAAATCCTGTTATACCACAAACATTAGAACAATCTGGTATAATTTCAGAAACCTTGCCAATATCAAAAGCTAACTCATGCTCATAAGCAGTGTGCAAATTTTCACCCATAGCAATAGGGATTATTGTGTTTTCTGAAATTTTAGCATAATCTTTATATTTGTCAGGATTTGTCGGTTCTTCAAACCAAGCGATATCATATTTTTCAATATTCTGAGCAAAACGAATTGCAGTATCTGGATGCATTACCATATTTGCGTCGACAGCAAACCAAGCATCTTTTCCTACAAGTTTACGCACAGCCTCTACACGATCAATATCTTCTACTAAATTTTCTCTTCCGACTTTAATTTTGACTCTGGTATGTCCTTCTTTTAGCTTAACATCCAAACTTTCTAGTAATTCTTTTTCTGTAAGCATTAAATCAATACCGCCATGATACGTTTTTACAGTTGACTGCCTTGTACCAAACACATCTGCAATAGCCAAATTCGCTTCTTTTAACGAAGCATCCCATATGGCAATATCCAATGCCGATATCACAAATGATGCAATTCCGCCACGCGCTACATAATGAATCGCATTATTCATATCTAAGTTCATTTGTCTAAATTCTTCATAACCAAAATGCTTAGATATTCTAGGAAGTTCTTTGCCAATCATTTTGGGTGCAAGATCAATTTCTAGCATTTTGGCAATAGCAATACCACCTATACCTCCTGTATAAGTGTATCCAACGCCTTTTGTTCCTTCACTAGTAATAACTGTTGCAAGAACAACTTCAAAATAATCATGTCTTCCGTGAAGAGCGTCTACAAGATTTCCTATTAAAGGAAGTTTATAATAATCAACTTTTATATCTGAAATCTTACTCAATTAATTTGCCACCTTTTCAAATTCTTTTTTTAAATCTCAGCACACTCTTAATTGAAGCAACTGAGATTTATAAATTTATATTTCCAAAAAAAACAGCTTATTAATAATTATAATTTAGATATACCATTTTCTTTTGAAGATAGCCTTCAAGACCATACTTACCATCTTCTCCACCTAAACCACTCTTTTTATATCCATTATGGAAACCATTTAATAATTCACCATTTTCACGATTAATATATAGCTCTCCAAATTCAAGTTTTTGAGTAGCAATCATAGCATTTTTTACACTATCAGAGAACAAATAAGCAGATAAGCCATATTCGCAGTCATTTGCATATTTAATAGCTTCTTCCAAAGAAGAAATCTTCATCATAGCAACCATAGGTCCAAAAATTTCTTCTTGCATCAAAATATTTTTATTATCCGAAACTTCTAATACAGTAGGATAGAACCAATTTCCCTCAGCTGTAGGTACATTGTCCGCAGTCATTTCGTAAACTACTTTTCCACCTTGTTCAATAGATTTTTCTTTCATTTCTTTAAGCTTTGCAACTTCTGCTTTCGAAACTTTTGGGCCAATAGTGGTATTGGCATCAGTTGGATCGCCAACGATATATTTTTTAGAATGTTCAACAAACTTATTTTTAAATTCGTCATATACTTTTTCATGAACATACATTCTCTCATTACACGTACAAATTTGACCGCAGTTATCATATCTAGCCACAGCTGCACATCTCGCCGCTTTATCAATATCAGCATCATCCATTACAATAAATGGTGCTTTTCCGCCAAGCTCCAAATGCACATCTACAACATTTTCTGCAGCAGCCTTAAATACTTCAATTCCAGCTCCCGTAGAACCAGTCAATGTTACCAACTGAGTAATTTCATTTCTAACAAGAGCATCTCCACAAACGCGTCCAGAACCGGTTACAAAACTTAGAACGCCTTTTGGAATAGAACTCTCTTTTTCAATAAATTCAGCAAATTTCATAACTGTAAGTGGAGTCTCAGAAGGAGGCTTAACTACCATCGTATTTCCACAAACAAGAGCATTACCGATTTTTCTTGCAGCAAGAGCAAGAGGGAAGTTCCAAGCTACAATACCAACAACAACTCCATAAGGAACTCTAGTAATAAATGCATGCTCGTTTTCTAATTCGCTTGTTATAACTTCGCCTTCTACACGTCTTGCAGATTCCACTGCATAACGTAAGAATTTAGCTGAGACTGCCACTTCACCTTGCGCTTGGGCTAAAGTTTTGCCATGCTCGTTTGTCAATAATTTTACAAGCTCATCACTATGTCTATCAATAATGTCTGCAAGTTCACTCACATATTCTGCTCTTTTAACAAAAGTCAGACTTGCCCATGCGTCTTTTGCCGCCTGCGCTGCTTCTAAAGATACTCTTGCATCTTCTTTTGAAAAGCTTGGTACTGTTCCAACTAATGAACCGTCATATGAACTGGTTACTTTGATTACCGCACCATCAGCCGCAGAAACTAATTTGCCATCTACTAAACATTTTAATTCTATCATTGATATAAACTTCCCTTCTAAATTAGCAATTAATAAATTAAGATAAATTTCGATATCACAACAAATAATTTTTCTAAATCGAATACAATTTATTATTCGTATTTTTTTCTAGCAGCATAAATATCACGCTGTTTAGTATTGATATCAAAACGAACTAAGCAACCATAAGGACATCCTGGTTTGCCCAAGCTATGCGACATACCCCATTTCATCCCCTCTAAAGGATCATCTGTGATAATTTCGTCTGGTCTATATGGACCACAAGCTTCAGGTCCCCCTTTAATTACTGACATGATTTGAAAATTAATACCATCCTCTGCAAACTGTAAAGTATTTTTTTCAACGCCATCAGTTCTTAAAAACGCTGCCATACCTTCTTTATATTGCCATAAACAAGTTTCATGCCCCGAATTAGTTATAGGATTATACTCGCTTCTAATATAAGGTCCCTCTATGCTATCAGCGATAGCTACACCCCATTTAGTTTCGCGACCTCCCATGAATATTTCTTCACCCATAGGCTCACCTTTGTAATACAGATAAAACTTGTCTCTGTAATGGAATAATAAAGGATCATGCACTTTATGACTATCAAAGCTACCTTTTTTCTTTACTAAGAAACGGTTGTCCTCTTCAGTATCCCAAATTCCATCGCCAGTTGGACGTAAAATCGGCTCATCAGACTTTTGGAAAGGCCCTAGAGGATTATCACTCCACGCAATAGCGATGTTTTCAAAACTTCTATTTACATATGGGTGTTGTACTGTTTGATATACAAGATAATATTTTCCATTATACTTCATAACTTCAACAGTAAAGACACTTCTATCGTCATATCTACCAGCTTCACCACGAGTTACTGCCACGCCCTTTTCTTCCCAGACATAACCATCTTCCGATGTTGCAACCCAAATTTCAGAATAATCCCAAGGAAAAACTTTGGCATTTAAGTCTCCTGTATTGAACCCTACATGAGGGCCATAAGACTTAGTGTAATATACATAATATAGATTATCTACTTTAATTATACTACTAGGGTCACGTCTGTGAACACCTTCTTCTCTTTCGAGACCTTGGATCGGTTTTTCTACAAAATCACAAAACCATTTAGGTGATTGAAAATAATTTCTTTCTTCTGCTCGAATTGTTGCCAAACTTTTTTTCATGCTTTCCTCCAATTTTTTTTTAGAAATCTTAGACCTTAGTCCAATAATTCCAAAAATTAGTATACCAGCTATTGACCATAAGTGTCAATCAAATATTAAAAAAAACTTTAATTAATAATTACGTTATAAACTCTTTGATCACTTCAATTGCTTTAGTGAATAATTCTTTGATTTTTGTTGGATCTCTCCCATTTCCTTGGGCAATGTTAGCTCGCCCTCCGCCTTTACCATTAACAATCGGAGCCAGTTTTTTAATGATCGTTCCACAATTAACCCCTTTGTCTACCAGATCATTTGTAGTCATGGCCACTAAATTTACTTTCTCTTCTACAATAGACATAAGAAATATAATGCAAATCTTTAGGCGATTTTTAAGCATATCACCCATTTCCTTCATTTCATCAATACTCTTACCATCCACTTGAGTAACTAACACTTTAACATCATCTATATCAACAGCCTCATTAACACGGCTTTCCACAATCATTTTATTTATTTCAGTTTTTAATTTTTGATTTTCTTTTTTGGCACTATCTAGAGATTCAACTAAATTCTTTACTTGTTTAACAACTTCTGTTTTTTGACATTTTGTCATTATAGCAATTTCTTCAATTTGATTTTCTATCTCTTGACCGTGCTCTACTGCTATTATTCCAGTTATTGCTTCAATTCGTCTAACTCCAGCAGATACCCCTGACTCAGACAATATTTTAAATAAACCAATTTGTGACGTATTTGTCACATGAGTTCCACCACAAAGCTCTATTGAGTAGCCCTCCATATCCACAACACGTACAACATCTCCATATTTTTCTCCAAATAACGCAATAGCACCTTGTGTTTGTGCATCAAAAAGCGACATTTCAGAAGTATCTATTTCAAGTCCTTCGAAAATCTTTTGATTAACTAATCTTTCAACTTTCTTAATTTCTGATTTTTTAAGTGCTTCAAAATTCGTAAAATCAAATCTCAATCTATCTTTATTTACGCTAGAACCCGCTTGCTCAACATGATTTCCAATAACTTCTCGCAATGCACTTTGTAATAAATGCGTAGCACTATGATTTCTACTTACTGATAAACGCACTTCTTGATTTATTTTTAAATTAACATTTTGATGTCTATCAATATACCCCTTTACAATTTCTACTCTGTGTATAATACATCCATGAATATCTTTTATAACTCTAGTAATCAGACCTTCTCCTGTTTCCGAAGTAATAGTCCCTATATCACCTACTTGTCCACCACTTTCTGCAAAAAATGGAGTTTCCGCTGTTGCAATATACCTTATATCATTTAATTGAGCAACATGCTCATATACTATTCCTTTTTCTTCAGACACGTCTATAATCGCTATAATACTAGTATCTAATTCTCGAGTAACATATCCTCTAAATAAAGAGGGGTCCGCTAAAGTAGGGTCCACTTCTATTGTTTCAAGTACATCCATCTTAGTGCCCATGTAAGTGTATTCACTACGAGCTGCCCTTGCTTGCTCTTTTTGAGCTTGCATTTTTTTATAAAATCCTTCTTCGCTTACCTTAAACCCTTCTTCTTCTACAATTTCACGAGTTAATTCAAAAGGAAAACCATAGGTATCATATAATTTAAAACATTTCTCATCATCAAGAATAGTTTTATTTTCTTTTATCATTCTTTCTATATATCCACCAAGAATCCCTAATCCTTCTTTGATTGTTTTTTCAAAATTTCCTTCCTCCATAATTAAAGCTCTTATGATAGACCTCTGTTGATCTTCTAATTCTGGATATTCATTTCCATATATTCCAACAACTATACTAACCAAGTTTGCGAGAAATTGGTTTTCAATTCCCAATATTCTTCCATGTCGCATTGCACGTCTAATTAAACGACGTAAAACATATCCACGACCTTCATTAGAAGGGTGCACTTTATCTGCTAACATAAATACAATAGAACGCATATGATCAGTAATTACTCTAACCGATACATCATCATCTTTGTTATCGCCATATTCAATACCTGCAAACTCACAGACTTTGTCTCTAATCACTTTTATTGTATCAACATCAAATAAAGTAGGAACCCCCTGCATGATCGCAGCAATACGCTCCAAGCCCATTCCTGTATCAATATTAGGAAACTTTAATGGATCATATGAACCATCTTCATTTTTATTATATTCTGTAAATACCAAATTCCAAAATTCTATATATCTATCGCAATCGCATCCTATTGTGCAACTACGACGTCCACAACCATACTCTTCTCCTCTATCATAATAAATTTCAGAACATGGTCCACAAGGACCTGTAGTTCCAACTTCCCAAAAATTATCTTTTTTACCCATATAAAAAATATGACTTTTAGGAACATGTTCTTGTTCATGCCAAATAGCCGCTGCTTCATCATCGTCCATAAAAACAGTAACATACAATCTATCTTTTGGTATTTTTAATACTTGAGTTACAAATTCCCAAGACCAACTAATAGCTTCTTCTTTAAAATAATCTCCAAAAGAAAAATTTCCTAGCATCTCAAAAAAAGTTCCATGTCTATCAGTTTTTCCTACATTATCGATATCACCTGTACGGATACATTTTTGACAGCTTGTCACTCTCTTACTAGGCGGAACTTCTTGCCCTGTAAAATATGCTTTTAACGGTGCCATTCCTGCATTGATTAACAATAAACTTTTATCATTTTCAGGCACCAAAGAAGCACTTTTTAATCTTAAATGTCCTTTTTTTTCAAAAAATCTTAAATACATTTCACGTAATTCATTTACTCCATAATACTTCATAATTTCTTCTCCTTATCTTGTATATTTTTCAAACCATCATCACATTTTATATTTCTCTGATCTGTCATAGTGAGAAATAATATGTTTTGATTTTATATTTCTCTGATTTTTCACGTCATATTTAAGAAACACTACGTTCTGTTTTTATATTTTTTTATTTTTCTGAATTTCGCCATATTTCGATAATATTCCGCAATATTTTATAATTTACCTAACTTTACCACATTTTATCCAGAAGCACAAGGATAATTTTAACATTTTTTCGTTTTTTTTTATTTTTATGTATTTTTGTTAATTTTCACCCCTTTTCAAGCAATAATTTTATGTATTATAATACATATAAAGGAGGTTTAAATTATGATAAAAAAAATATTGTTAATTTTAGCACTAATAATTGCACTAAATTTCTCTACATATGCAAATATTTTAGTTAAAGATTATACAACTTATTTTTCATTACGTGAACTTTTAGAACAAAATGGCTATACAGTTACTTATGAAGAATCAAAAAAACGTATTTTAGGAAGCAAAGAAGATAGTCTGGTACGATTTAGAATAGGGCATAAAGAATATTATATCAACGCACAGCTTTATACTTTAGAGCACGCACCCTTTATTCATTCCGATGGGCTCACCTATGTTTCTATAGATACTTTACTCGGAGATAATACAATTTTTTTAGTATCTGATCTTTCACCTATAATAGATCTCATACTCAATAAATCTCTTCCTAATGAAGCTTTGGCAGATAATTTATCTATGGTAGTTGTTACTTATCTAGATTATAACGCTACCACTCGAACTGGCATATTAGTCGTTCATAAAGACTTAGCCCTAGAGGTTATGGAAATTTTTCAAGAAATCTATGCTGCACAATTCCCTATTGCAGAAATCAGTCTCGTAGATAAATATGATGCAGATGATTACACCTCTATGATTCATAATAACACTTCTGCATTCAATTATCGCTTTATTAGCGGAACAACTGTTCTATCTAATCATGCCTTAGGCGAAGCTATAGACATCAACCCGCTAGTTAATCCTCATGTCATTCGAGGAGTTGCCTATCCCGCCGAGGGTGCTCCTTATATAAATCGAAATACTGCCGCAAAGGGAATGATCAAGGAGGGAGATGCTGTATATAACGCTTTTATCAATCGCGGTTGGAGCTGGGGCGGTCATTGGACTAATCCCGACTACCAACACTTCGAAAAATAGAGCCTTGCAATATCATCTCAAAAACCCTTATTATATACTTTACGGTTGATTAACTTCAATTACAAAATTTACTCTATTTACTTTACTCTATTTACTTTACTCTATTTAATAGGAAGGAATTTTTTTATGATTAAAACTGCTCTCGGTAAAACCGGAATGAATGTCTCCAAAATTATTTATGGTGGCATTGTCTCGATGAAAGATGGTCAAGAAAAATCTGATGAATATGTTGCATATGCCATTGATAATCATGTCAACTATTTCGACATTTCCCCCACTTACGGTGATGCCCAAGAAAAATTAGGCAAATCTTTACTTCCTTATCGCAAAGATATTTACCTTGCTTGTAAAACCAATAAACGCACCGCAGAAGAGGCAAAATACGAAATAGAAGCCTCTTTAGAAATGCTTGCAACAGACTATTTCGATGTTTATCAACTTCACAGCTTAATGAATTCTGCCGATACAGATAAGGCCTTTGCAGATGATGGACTTATGCCTTTACTTATAGACTACAAAGAACAAGGCATCATAAAAAATATTGGTCTTACTGTTCACAGCGAATATGCTGCCTTACGAGGGTTTGAACTATATGATTTTGATACGCTTCTATTTCCTACTAACTGGGCTCTTAATATGGCTAGAGGATTTGGAAATAAACTCCATGAACTGCAACAAGAGAAGGGGTTTGGCATGCTAGGCATGAAGGCTCTTATACATCGCGCTTGGTTAGATCCAACAGAAAAAGCGGCGTCACGCTTTCCAAAATCTTGGTGCAAACCAATTACTGATGAGCCGGAGTTCGCTATTGCTGCCTTAAGATATGCTCAAACCATCGGAGCAACATCGCTTGTGCCTCCTGGTAACTTCGAAAATTTTTCATTCTGCGTTGAAAATTCTGATGCAATAGCAAAACCCCCTACCGAGCACGACATTGCTTTACTCAAAAACAGGTTGTCCGATGCTCGTGGACATCTTATTTATGATCTATAAGGAGGCTTTTCAATGGTTAAATATATAGTTGTCGGATACGGCTGGCGGGCTCAGCTTTTTTATGACTTAGCCAAATATAGCCCCAACCAATTTCAAGTTGTTGCAGGTGTCGTGAAAAGCCAAGAACGCATCAACCAAATTAAACACGAACGCGGTATCTTTGCGACAGTCGATCTCGATCAAGCACTCAGCCTAAATCCCGATTTCGTAATTTTATGTATTCCACGTCCTATAATGAAAGATTACATTATACGATTGATGGAAAAAGGCGTTCCCGTTATGTGTGAAACTCCGCCCGGCAAAACCACTGCGGAACTCAATCAATTATATTTAAAACAACAACAACTGGCTGGCAAAGTACAAGTATTAGAGCAATATCACCTATGGCCATTTTATCAATCTTTGCTAAATATTACCAAATCCGGCATTATTGGTGAAGTGCAAAATATCACTCTTTCTGCACTTCATGGGTATCATGCTATAAGCATCTTTCGCAAAATCCTTGGAGTTGATATGCAAAACTGCTCTATTTTAGGGCAACAATTTATCCATCAGGTTACCAAAACAAATTCTCGCCAAGGTTTTTCGTATGATGGTGAAATTTTAGAACAAAAACGAGATCTTGTAACCTTTTCATTTGATGATGGTAAAGCGGCTATCTTCGACTTCACTAGCCATCAATATTTCTCTACTATACGCACGCGTCGCGTTACCATCCAAGGCACGCGCGGCGAGGTAAATGACATGACCGTGCGCTACCTTAACAAAGACAATAAACCTGTGCAAGAAGAAATCAATCTATATTATCTGGGTACTAACAATATTAGCGGCCTATATAATCACAGCGTTAGCCTTGGCGATAAAATTCTTTACGAAAATCCCACTATGCCTGCACGTTTTAATGATGATGAAATTTCTGTTGCTGATAGCTTGCTTAAAATGCGTGATTATCTTGCTGGCGGCGCCGAAGTATATTCTCTAAAAGACGGTTTGCAAGATGCATATTTATCCTTTTTAATGGAAGAATCTCTCAAAACTAAGCAATTAATTCAAAGTCAATCCCAATCATGGGCAACACACAATTAGGAGGCCACTACCTTGACAGATAAACTAAATATTTTATGGACCAATGATAATCCTCAAACTGCTCATTCTATGGTTTTTATGTATGCTACCAACGCTAAAACCCGAGAATGGTTTGATGAAGTAGAACTAATTATATGGGGCGCTACTGCAAAACTGGTTGCTGAGGATCCCGCGATCCAAGATAAAATCAAGATTGCGCAACGTGCTGGAGTGATCGTCAAAGCCTGCCTTGCTTGTGCGGATATGTTTGGCGTTACCGATACGCTAAAATCTCTCAACATCATCCTCGAACTGATGGGGGAACCTCTCACCAATATATTAAAAAGCAATGAAAAGTTACTCACAATCTAATTAACACAAAAAAATCTGCCTTTCCTTTATTATTAGGAGGCAGATTTTTCATTTATTTACAGTTCAATTACTTCAATATTTAGATGCTTTGCAATTTCGACCATCTCGTCTCTAACATCTTCCCAGACAACACTGTAGTGATGCGGTATGCCCTCTTCTATAATTCTAGCAACTGCCTCTTTTACCGGTGTGTTTATCTTCACAAGTGCCATTGTTCCTTTGGTGTGTATATCTGTATCTATTGCTTCACCCTTCATAACGAAAAGCTTGTATTTTCCATGAATATTACATAGTCTTGCAATAGTTACATTACCAGCCTTTAATGGCCCCCAAAGAGCTGTTCCTTGCCCTGCTAACGGATGATTTGCTAATGTGCTTTGGTACTTTTTATTGTGTAGCGATCCTGCCGCGTTTCCACAATGCCAAAATGTCATTGTATTTTCTTTTGGATCAATATTTATCATATCAGTTATAAATGTCGGTTGCTTAGTAAGCTGATTTTGAATTATCGCCGCTATCATCGCATCAATATCGCCTTCGCATCCAACGTGTACGCCATCATCTGCAAGTCTTCCTAGTACCCCACATGGAGTAGTTTTCAATTGCCCCATTTCTGGCCAGCATTTGATTGTTGCATAATGATAAGCATATTCACTTTGAATTTGCTTCATCGCAAGATATAGTCTAGAGTGATTTTCCCAATGTTCGTCTGGAATATCTCCCTGTAAATATGTCGCCTTCACAAATTCACGATCTTTATCTACTTCTTCTTGATCCAGTTGTTGCATTCTGTCAAAAATTACTTTAAGGTCGGTTTCTTCCATGCGAATTCCAAAAGTCTTTCTAATTAGCCCTTCATCAAATGCAGAGTTGTAAAAGGCAGTTGGACGATATCCATATAATCCCAAGCAAGTGTTTTTGAGAACTTTGATCACTCTATCGGCATTAACAATTGACTTAACTTTGTTTGCAGCTACCTCGTCTTCTTTTGAACCATAAACCGCATGATACGGTAATTCCAATCTATTCAACGAAGCCGCATTCATCGTCAGTGCCACAAGCGCATTTGCGTATAGACGATCGTTTTTGTCCCATTTCTCTTCATATGGTGCCCACAATATAACTGGTACACCAACTTTTTCTGCCATAGCGATCGAAATGTCATCTCCTGTGAATGCCCCATATACCATAACAATAATATCAACATTGGCTTTCTTCAGCTCTTCTGCTGCTTTATAAGTTATATCTGGAGTGTTAATTATTTGATCATATTTTACGATTTCTACGTCTTTTAAGTTTGCGTCTAACCATTCTCCGTACTCTTTGAGCCTTCTGCTTGGTAATTCTTCTGGCCATCTTCCAGACATTGTTGTAATAAACCCTACTTTATACATGAAATCTTCTCCTTTTATAATTAAAAAATTATTTTACTCTATTTTCAGATCCAGATAAACGAATAATATCTTTAATATCCTCAGTTAAGAGATCATTTGCTTTTTGAGATATTTTAAAAGAGTGACCATTTAGTTCTTCTGCAAGTGCTTTTGCATAGTGCTCAACGTATTTAAAACGAATATGCGTTCCAAAATTAATCTTTGCGACACCCAACTCTATAGATCTTTTGATTATCTCTTCTTTCATTCCTGTACAACCGTGTAAAACCAAAGGAATGTTAGTAAATTCACGAACTTTTTCCAGTACATCTAATCTTATGTCCGGTTCGCCTTTATAGTATCCATGCGCATTTCCTATCCCAATCGCCAAAGAATCTGGACTACATAGCTCTAAAAATCGTTTCACATCTTGCGGATCAACAACGTTTTTGTTCTCAATAGCATCGCCAAGTGCATCTAATCTTAGCAACTCGCCGATCTCTGCTTCTACTGGTACGTTAAAACATCGGCAAACATCCACAACTCTCTGAGTTAAAGCCGCATTCTCTTCTACTGGCAATTCAGATCCGTCTATCATTATAGAAGTACATCCGTCTCTCAATCCATCCATGCAAATTTCAAAACTAGATCCATGGTCTAAGTGTATTGCTACTGGCACATTAACTTTATTGGCACACCATTTTGCAACGTTTACAAAAAAGTCTTGCCCCGAGTATGCACCTGTCGCTACATAATGAGCCAAAATTATTGGTGACTTCATTTCTTCTGCTGCACGACAAATAGACCAGATAATATCATAATTTCCGCCTTGAGTATTGATTGCTGGAACTGCGTATTTATTATCTCTTGCGACTTCAAGCATTTCTTTAGATGTTACTAACATTAACTTCATTCCTTTCTATTTTTCAAATTTACAACAAAATAATTTTTGACTTATATAGTCTAACATATCCGTACAAATTTGACAATCCTAATTTTGCCATAAAAAAATAGCGAACTCACCAACTCAGTCCGCCATCTCATTCTCATTTTTTTTAGTTGCAGTACAATCGAATATCCGCAATTCTAGCGCTCTCGTCACCATACGTCTTAAGCACTGTCACTTTAACGGCATCGAAAGTGGTTACATCAAATTTATGATGGTTTACTCGTACAAAATTATCCTCTATCACAATTTCTCTCACTGCCACACCATCTTTTAAAAACTCAATTTTATAATCTCTTACCAACTCGGCTTGCATTTCTTCGTTGTTGCGCTTAGAATCTGTAATCCTTGTTGCAATATATTTGCTAAAGTTAGGATCAAATCGAAGCAATATTTCATTTGCTTGTGTTGGCTGCTCAAATGCTATCTCTATCCACTCACCAACTTCTCCCATCGGTGCTGAGATCCATTTATTCTCCTCTTCCTCTATGCGTCTTGCATACTCACTATTTACCTTATGCGGTTCCGCACCCTCTTTGTGGCTCGAAGCCGTAATTTTACATGCTCCATTCGATATAATATCGTCACTATCTTTTGTTGCAATACCCGGAAGAAATGCATCGTCTTTAAGCAGTGTTTGCTGAAGCTCATGAATATGCTCATTTACTCCGCGTGGCAATACTCCATATTTTTTTGCAATCGCTGCCGCTGTCCCCGCAGCTTGCCCTAGTACTGCACAAGTTCCGATAACCCTTGTCGAGCTCATCGCCATATGTGACGCGCTAATACAACGTCCTGCCATATATAAGTTTTCAATGTTTCTACTATATAAGCATCTATATGGTATTGTATATAAGTCGTTAACCGCAGAAAAAATTGACCCCGACCCCTTTTTGGCGGCTTCAGTCTTTGCTCTAATTCCTCCCACAGTGTGCGCGTCCATAGACCATCCGCCATAAGCTACCGCATCATCAAAAACTGTCGCAGCTTCCACGTCGTTTTGAGTCAATATATAATCTCCATACACTCTTCTAGATTCGCGCTTTCCTGGTACAGATCCAATCCAGTCTAATGCGTAGTTTTCAGCTTCTGGATACTTGCCACTATTTTTTACATAGTCAAATGCGCCATAAGCATATTTAAGCAATTCGTCACGAATATCTTCCGCATTCTCAATAGTATCAAGATCATCTCCGCCTACTTCAACCCACCAATATCCATTGGATACCTCATGTACATTACGTCTACCCAGCATATCCGCAGTGATTTCGTATGCCCAACTAGGACGGGTAAATTTTACAGGCTTTCCTGTATCGCGTGCCGTATATAAAATGGTACTTCCCATTGTATGGTTATCAGATACGTCTGGTGCTATGCTTTCACCATACACGTCTTTGCCTTCGCGTCCCATAGTCCAGTCGGCGCCGCTTTCGTATGCCAAGTTTGCATCTCCAGAGGTATCTATAAATTGTTGCGCATATAATCTAAATTCTTTGCCTGTAGTATTTTGAAATGCATTTATATAAATAATTTTATTATCTTCCACATGCGATGTTTGCATGCTAGTATTCAAATAAAGATCTATATTATCTTCTTCCATTACCATTTCCCAAGAAATATTATCTTGTACATTAAATGAATATTGCGGATTTACTTTTTTGTTTCTAAGCATCAGCTCCAAAATTACACCCGACTCAATTCCATTTTTAAACGCTACCGGAGTAGTTCTGCCTGCACCATTGATGCCAACTCTCACTTCAGAACTTGCATTGCCTCCCAATACTGGTCTATCGTGTACAAATGCAGTCATAACCCCATGTCTTGCCGCAGATATTGCAGCACAAATTCCTGCCATCCCTCCACCAACTACTACCAAATCATAATGCTTTTCTACTAATTTCATAGCAACCTCCATATAACTTAAAATGGTAGACTATTCGCCTACCATTTTATCATATCATAATATTATTACATTTTCTATATCTTTTGCTATTCTCAATAAATTTTTTCGTTCAAAGCTCGCGCACTCAAAAATCTTCTTCTATACTTTAGTTTTGCATACCCCAAAATTTTCTGAGTAAATACAGCGTCAAAAACTCCTCCCACTGCTCCTATTACAGGTACCCCCTGTACAAACTTGAGGTATAGCAATTCCATCGATAGCACATCAGACACTTTTTCAATCTCTGCTTGTCTACTATAATTATATGGCAACTTTGGATTCAACATAAAATCATTTAGCGCATTATTTTCTATAATTGCTTGTTCTCCATGTGCCAGCGCTGTCGAAATTATATTTAATATGAAGTATCGCTCTTCTTCTGTGTCATAGTTATAACCATATTGCAGCGCAATCTCATATATTCCTCTAAATACCATTCCCATAAAAATAGGAATATCTGGAAGCCCTATTCCCAAGATTCCCAGACTTACTCCCTTTACTCCAGAAATAACGGTGCTATATACCGCGGTTTTGGTCGCTCCTTGGTTTATCGCATTAACGCGCTTTCTATCTGCCACTACAGAAAAAGCATACTCATTGATTTTGTGTGTTTGCTGAATGCTTTCCTTATTATAAGTTTTTTCTATTACATTGGTACCTCTTTCAAATACGATCTCAAACGACTTTGCAAACGCCACATTAAGAGTATTTTGCAATTTATCAGGAACCTTTTCTGCTAGAAAGTCCTCCATTTTAGAATTCTTCTTTTTCGTTGCATTCTTTACAAATGTATCTTCTCTACGCAGTATACGTTTCCACTGTCTCTGTAAAACTTTATTCGCCATTTTTATCCTCCATCCCAAGAGAATTGTCACCTATTTTACTGGTACCGTTTAATTATAGCATACTTGCTATCAGGTCTTCAAATGTTTCTCGACGTCTAATCAAAACAACTTCTCCCGAAGACTTTAACAATACCTCCGCAACTCTCGGACGCTGGTTATATGAGCTCGACATCGCAAAGCCATATGCCCCCGCATCCATCAACCCTATTATATCGCCATACTCTGGCATCGGAAGCTCTCTGTCCTTTGCCAAAATATCTCCGCTTTCACATATGTTTCCTACCACCGTTACTGGATGCTTCTCCAAATCTGGATGCGCTCTTTTTGTGTAGAGCTCAATATCATGATGCGAATCATACATAATAGGTCGCGCCAACACATTAAACCCGATGTCGCATCCAAGGTATGTTGTCTCCGCATTTTGCTTTGTCCCCGTTACTGTTCCCAAAACTATTCCCGCTTCACATGCAATGATTCTGCCAGGCTCTATCTGAAACTGAATTTCACGGCCATAGTCTTGCGCAAACTCTTCAAACATTGTATCCATTTTAGATCCTAGCTCCACCAAATCTAGCGGCTGCTGATCTTCTTGCTTATGATATGGAATTCCAAATCCGCCTCCAAGATCAATAAATTCTAACGAGTCAAATTCTTTTGCAAACTCTAGCAAATTTGTTGTGCTCTCAATAAAAGCGCCGCTATCCATAAATAACGAGCCAATATGCTGATTGATTCCCACCAATGTTACATTATTTTCTTCCAATATTTTCTTAACGGTATCAAATTCTGCCATATCAACTCCAAATTTAGTCTTTTTTCCAGCAGTTACAACTTTTTGATGATGCCCTGCGCCTACTCCTGGGTTAAATCTTATAGCCACTTTGCTATTCGGATTTATTTTTGCATATAGCTGCAGTTGCGATATAGAGTCAACGCTTAGTAATACTCCCCTGTCTACTGCGTAACGCAAGTCTTCCTCCGTTGCGTTATTCGGAATATAAAACAGCTCTTTTGGCTCGAATCCCGCCGCTAATGCCATATATATTTCTCCAGGACTCATTGTATCGACGTGCAGTCCTTCTTCTTTTACAATCTTTAATAAACTTATATTCGTATTTGCCTTCACAGAATAGTGCGGTACAAAATTTTTATATTTTACAAGATTTTTGATTTGTCTCAGTCTACTTCTAAAAATGTCTTCATTATAAACATATAGCGGGCTGCCATATTCACTTAGCAATTCAAAAGGTGTAGTCATTTTAAAAAAATCTGTCTTTGCTGTATAATTTCCTATCATTGTAGTATACATAGTTTCCTCCAAAAGTTAATTTTCGTTCTACGGCTCATAAGTATATCACAAATATTGGCAAAAATCGAATTAATTTTTTATTTTATTGCCGCAATATCACACATAAAAAAAGACCTCACACAATTGTGAAGTCCTAATCCATTATTATTTTATGCAAGCACCGCCAAAAATCTATCATAATGATTAGCTGCCAGAACTTTAAAATATTCAATCGTACACAACAAAATCGTTGCTGGTTGCATAGTATTTTCATTGCCATGGAATGTCATCGATGTCATCAGATGGTTATCTGGCGTTAATACATATTTTACAGTCGGAAACTCAAACTGCAGTTGATTGATTACTCTAAGCATTTGCTCTCTTTTTTCCACTGGTACATCACGCAATACCAACGACTGCATTGTAATATATATGCTATCATTAAATATGATCATAAACTGCTTGTTTTCATCTTTAATCTTATATGCACTTCTAAAAATAATTCCGGTATCTACTTCCTCTTCCTTAAACATATTAATCGTATTCTTTTCTATTAAATAATCTCTAAAGACACGCGCTTTCTTATGTTTATTGGTTACTTCTACACCTTTATCAGGAATCGGAAGCTCTGTTACGTTATCCTTATCAGCCATTTTTTACACTCCTTATTTTGCGCATTTGTTTAAAATAGTTAGAAAGATATTGAGAACACTCTTGCTCTAAAATGCCCCGCTCTACAACGCATCTATGGTTAAACTCCTCTCGTTCTAGCAAATTTATAATAGAGCCTCCGCAGCCAGCTTTTACGCTATTTGCTCCAAAGATAACTCTTTTTATTCTTGCCTGCACGATCGCTCCTGCACACATCGGACATGGCTCGAGAGTAATATAGATAGCGCATTCTTCTAAGCGCCAGTCTTCTACCACTTTACATGCTTCACTTATTGCCAGTATTTCTGCATGTGAAATGGCGTTTTTATCGGTATTGCGCTTATTACAAGCTCTTGATATAATCTCGTCTTTTAATACTATCACGCAACCTATTGGGACCTCGTCTAGCAACAACGCATTTTCCGCTTCTTTGAGAGCCTCTTTCATAAAATAAATATCGTCTTTCATACTGTTAATATTCCTTCTTATCTTAAATTTTATGCAATAAACTTTCTAAAATAGAACAACTCTGCCATATACTATAGGCCACCATCTCCCCGCTAAAAGTTCATTGCCTTTCCAAAAGCACGAAGCTGATCCATGTATCCACCACCGCTGTCATTTCATCTGCTGTCCAACCATATGTACTATACAAGACCGTCGCCACTATTGCGCATCCAGACAGTATAAATGTAAACCACGACGAAAATTTTTTATACCAATTTGTTGCATCTTTTAATACAACAATCATAAATACAGGCAATATGGATATTCCTATTAACATGTTATTTAAAATTACCTCCTGGTTTATTATAAACCAATTTCTTATTTCTGGAAATACAATTACTAACGCTATACACATCGAAATCATCGACAACAACAATCCTCTAATTAAAGGCATCGGATTTAATATTTTCATTGATACAACCTCCCTTTTTTTTTTCATTATATCATATGTCACAAAACGGCTGCTAAGTAAATTTATGGTAACTAATACTCCGTTAAAACCCAATTTCGCGCACTTACAACGCCGCTTTTCTAATTATGCATAAAATCGAACTTTACAGGATATAATGAAATTGACCTAAAACCTTCATAAATATACAATAATCTCTAAAAGGAGGCATACGCCATGATAATAGAAATAACCAACGCCACTAAATTCTATGGCAAACATAAAGCTATCGATAATCTTTCTTTCAATGTAGATAAAGGTCGTATCCACGGTCTAATCGGTGTCAATGGCTCAGGCAAAACAACTCTTATCAAAGCATTGGTTGGTATTCACGAGCTCACTTCTGGCCAGATCAAAGTCTTTGGAGAACCCGTTTTCGAAAATCCCGCTGTCAAGGCTCGCATCGGTTACGTTGCCGACAGAAATCGTTTCTTCAAAAATTACACAGTCAACGCGCTCATCAAATTTTATTCCGAAATATATCCCAAATTTAGTATAAAAAAATTTGCCATCTACAACGACAAGATGCAACTGCCTCTAAACAGTCGCATCAACTCGCTCTCAAAAGGAATGCAAATGAGACTGTCGATCATGCTAAACTTATCGCGAA
The DNA here is from genome assembly GCF_030708075.1 of Candidatus Epulonipiscium viviparus. Taxonomy (GTDB): domain Bacteria; phylum Bacillota; class Clostridia; order Lachnospirales; family Cellulosilyticaceae; genus Epulonipiscioides; species Epulonipiscioides viviparus. The sequence continues at coordinate 973,345 of NZ_CP117982.1, forward strand.
GCCCAGAAGTACTCGTGCTAGACGAACCCACCTCTGGTCTCGATGTCATTGCAATCAACGATGTCCTAAACTTTATCATTACAGAAGTCAACACCAACCAAATGACCGTGCTAATTTCATCGCATCATTTAAGCAAACTCAACGCTCTCTGCGACAACATCACAATCATTAATCACGGCAAACTCAATACACATACCCTACTCAACGAACATCAAAATCAAATAAAAAAGCTGCAAGTAATATTCACAACCCCCATTGACCTCTCTTCATTTGCAGCCGATACAGCAATTCTCGACATCCAAACTATCGGCAGTGTACATTACATCGTCACCAACAACCTGCCTCATATCGAAGCCAAAATCAAAGCTATCGGCGCCAACCTCTTGGAGGAGCTGCCAATGACTCTAGAAGAAATCTTCGTCTATGCCAACAAAAACTAGCTCCTATAACGCCCCGCTTCCCCCACTACATTCGTCGCAACTACATATTCGTATGCTATAATTTGGCTTACTCCCTCAGCTGCGGCTACCGATGAAAATTCTACCTCAGCTGCAGATGCTGATGAAGATTCTAGCTCAACTGCAGATGCTGATGTAGATTCTAGCTCAGCTCCAGATGCTGATGTAGATTCTAGCTCAGCTGCAGCTGATGAAAATTCTAGCTCAGCTGCAGATGCTGATGAAATTCTACTCAGCTCCAGATGCTGATGAAGATTCTACTCAGCTGCCGTTGCCGATGAAGATTCTATCCCAGCTGCGTTGCCGATGAAAATTCTATCAGCTCGTGCCGATGAAAATTCTAGTCAGCTGCCTGTTGCCGATGAGATTCTAGCTCAGCTGCCGTTGCCGATGAAGATTCTAGCTCAGCTGCCGTTGCCGATGAAGATTCTATCAGCTGCCGTTGCCGATTAAGATTCTATCTCAGCTGCCGTTGCCGATGAAGATTCTATCTCAGCTGATTGCTGATGAAGATTCTAGCTCAGCTGCAGATGCTGATGAAGATTCTAGCTCAGCTGCAGATACTGATGAAGAAAATTCTAGCTCAGCTGCAGATACTGATGAAGAAAATTCTAGCTCAGCTCCAGATACTGATGAAGAAAATTCTAGCTCAGCTACAGTTGCTGATGAAGATTCTAGCTCAGCTGCGCTGCTGATGAAGATTCTAGCTCAGCTGCAGATGCCAATGAAAATTCTAGCTCAGCTGCAGATACTGATGAAGAAAATTCTAGCTCAGCTGCAGATACTGATGAAGAAAATTCTAGCTCAGCTGCAGATACTAATGAAGAAAATTCTAGCTCAGCTACAGTTGCCGATGAAGATTCTATCCCAGCTGCGGCTAACGATGAAAATTCTACCTCAGCTCCTGTTGCCGATGAAAATTCTGTCTCAGCTGCCGTTGCCGATGAAGATTCTAGCTCAGCTGCCGTTGCCGATGAAGATTCTAGCTCAGCTGCCGTTGCCGATTAAGATTCTATCCCAGCTGCCGTTGCCGATGAAGATTCTAGCTCAGCTGCCAGATGCTGATGGAAGATTCTAGCTCAGCTGCAGATACTGATGAAGAAAATTCTAGCTCAGCTGCAGATACTGATGAAGAAAATTCTAGCTCAGCTCCAGATACTGATGAAGAAAATTCTAGCTCAGCTACAGTTGCTGATGAAGATTCTAGCTCAGCTGCGGCTACCGATGAAGATTCTAGCTCAGCTGCAGATGCCAATGAAAATTCTAGCTCAGCTGCAGATACTGATTCTGTCTCAGCTGCCGTTGATAAGATTCTATCTCAGCTGCTGTTGCCGATGAAGATTCTGTCTCAGCTTCAGCTGCAGATGCCAATGAAAATTCTAGCTCAGCTGCAGATACTGATGAAGAAAATTCTAACTCACATGCAAGAATAACTGGATTTGACAAAGAAAAATTTAGCTCATCTGCAGATACTGATGAAGAAAATTTAGCTCAGCTGCAGATACTAATGAAGAAAATTCTAGCTCATCTGCAGATACTGATGAAGATTCTAGCTCAGCTGCAGATTGCCGAATGAAAATTCTATCTCAGCTGCCGATGCTGATGAAGATTCTAGCTCAGCTGCCGCTGCTGATGAAGATTCTACCCCAGCTGCCGCTGCTGATGAAGATTCTACCCCAGCTGCCGCTGCTGATGAAGATTCTACCCCAGCTGCCGCTGCTGATGAAGATTCTACCCAGCTGCCGCTGCTGATGAAGAAAATTCTAGCTCAGCTGCCGCTGCTACTGATGAAGAAAATTCTAGCTCAGCTACAGATGCTGATGGAGATTCTAGCTCAGCTGCAGATACTGATGAAGAAAATTCTAGCTCAGCTGCAGATGCCAATGAAAATTCTGTCTCAGCTCCAGATGCTGATGGAGATTCTAGCTCAGCTCCAGATGCTGATGAAGAATTCTAGCTCAAGTGCAGATGCCAATGAAAAATTCTGTCTCACTCCAGATGATGATGAAGAAAATTCTAGACTCAGCTGCAGACTACTGATGAGAAGAAGAATTCTAGCTCAGCTGCAGATGCTGATGAGAAAATTCTAGCTCAGCTGCAGATACTAATGAAGAAAATTCTAGCTCAGCTCAGTTGCCGATGAAGATTCTAGCTCAGCTCCGTTGCTCAATGAAGAATTCTAGCTCAGCTGCCAGTTGCCGATGTAAGATTCTAGCTCAGCTCCAGATGGTGATTCTAATATTTTTATTATGTAGGAGGTTTCTATGACTTCATTAATTATGCAAGAACTTAAAAAACTTTGCGCTTTCCTTGTCCCTGCTGCCTTTTGGCTGATTGCTTTAGCCATTTGGTCTAGCAATGCTATCGTTACGTACAAAACTGCAAACTTTCCTGTGGCAGTAATATGGATTTTAGATTCAACCGAGCCTTATATTATGTTGACCATCATTGTGCTCGTATTTTTTCAGATTACCCCTGCTTCTTGGCGATCTGTTTCAGCTAAAATTTCGGCCACTACTATATTTTTTGTCGCAACCGCTATAATTGCTGTCAGCATTCTCGCCTTTGCATATTTTAACTATGCAACCGAGTTTTCTCAATTAGCTGGTGCGGCGGCCATAATCGAATTGGTTCTAATGTCTTTTTCTCTCATTTTCATTGTGGCTATATCCGCTTTGAGATGTTTTACTGTATATCTCATTTTTGCTACCGGACAATTTTTTAACACAGGCAGGGTGAACTCCATCTTAATGACCTCGCTAGTTTTTTCTGCGACCTTTGCCATTATCTTTTTATTACAAAATTTGTTTTATATCGATTTTACCGATATCTTTTTTCTCAGATCCAACAATATCTTCTGCAATATCATTTATATTTTGGTTATTTTTACCTGTTTAAGCATAATTTTTACCAAATCTAAGCAAATTGAGACTGGAGGTTACAATGAAGACGCTACTGAAGCACGAATTTAAAAACTTAACTACGTTTGTATTAATCTTTCTAATAGGCTCTGTTCTTATAGGCACTTCCGCAATGCTTTTGGGATCAAATCTCAAATTACAATATATTAGCAATTATGTGGCACACCCAGATCTTCATAACGACTTCTACTATCTGATAAGGGATCATCAATTATTGATAATTATATTCGTAATCGCTATAGTATACACTCAGTTTCGAGATATTAAGGATTCCAATATCTCCGAATTTATTTTGTCATTGCCATTTACCGCAAAGACAATTCTCATCTCCAAAATGATAGCAGGGGTATCGATCATTGCTGTTGCCGGAATAATTTTTACCTCATTTTTGGTTGGCACATATCTTTATACACTTCCAATATCCAACGAACTTTGGGCTGTATTGCCGGGTGGCGAAACTCTTGCCGATGCGTATAACGTATTTAGTATAGTGTCGATGACTTTTCGATTCACATTAAATATGGTTGCAGTCTATTTGTTTTTTGTTGCAGGACAGATGCTGATAAAACGTGCTGGTGCCGCTATCATCATTACGTTTTGTAGTGCTTGCGCCGTACCATATCTTTTCGGTTACTTATATGACCAGTTCTCGCATTACGCTTTTCAAAATCAGCTCGAAAATTTTTATCAATCTATAGTTCAAACATATATTTTTGCTATTGACAAAACACCCATTGCGTATGACGAAGCATCTTTTGTCTGGGTCCGTGTTCATAGATTGAGTTTTGAAGAAGTCTCTCTAATTTTCACCTGTCTCTTATTGATTAGTCTTTCGCTACACTTGGTTAATATAGTAGGATTTACCAGATTTAGCCATTTCACTTGTTCCAAATGGCTTGATGCAACTCTAAAAATAATGTTTACATTGTGTTTTGCGCTACTGCCATTCTACTATTCAATATTGTTTGGTCAAATAACTGGTATCATGCACCTGATTTTATCCGCAGTATTTGCCATCGCTGGATACCTCTTCATCAGTAAAATTATACGCAAAGATTTAGAAAGCGAGGTGTAGATCACTATGAAATGGATAACATTATTTTTAGGATTAACTGTAATTTCTCTCGGTATCAACTCCTATAATTTATATACTACACGCACTGTTCTCGCAGCTAACACAAACCGCAACTCGATGTTCGATTATAGCTTCACTCTGCAACATCCCAATGGCATTGTCGAATATGCTAGCGATCAAGATCCCTATGAGCTTCAAAATAAGATATACCAGTTTGCCGATTCTCATAATATCGACATATATAAAGGCCTCGACTACGAAGGCTACTCCTCTTTTTCCTTGGCATCTGATGATCTTGACGCAATTGCAAATCTGCTAGGCATCACAGCAGACCTCGCTTCGCCTTATGCAATCTACCATACACACGATTTTCGCATCCACATTATCAACTTCGATGCGGAGCGCGTCACTATAGTCGTCGAATTTAAAGTTGCCAATCCGGATATCAGTGTACTAAACAATCTATTATTACAAGACACCTTTGCATTAGCCAATATTTATCTCGGTGATCAACGCACTTTGTTGCAATACAACGAAATAACTGACGATGCCAATATGGTTATTAATGTGGAACTCCAAGATGCTACCGTCGTCCAAGTTGCTATATCCTCAGACTATTTTAGAGCAGACCAGACCGGCCTTACAGCCCCCCAAGCTGCGATGATCTCTGCTGCTCTAACGCAATTAGGACTCTCAGATGTCGATGCCGCGCTAAACCTAATTCAAGCAACTCTGCTAGATTCTAACTACTCGGGGTCCATTAGCAATACAAACTACGACATCCTCACTTCACCAGCTTCTGATGACTACAATGATGTCAGATTTACATTCAGAAAGTAATAAACTTTTTTTACCACCGTTACGGCAACCGCATCGGCTCCTGCAATACGCTTAGATACTCTCCTTGCATTATTTTATTTCAAATATACATTTTTTTCCTTTTCCGCAATACAATGATTATAGAAGATCATTTAGGAGGTATTTATGCAAAAGTTATTAGTATCATCTATATTTTTATATGCCACCATTTTTCCTATTGCTGGAACAGCAATGCTTTCTGCCGCAACACCAGAACTCTTCTCCATTACCGCCCCCGTAGCTCAGAGTTGGGAGCTGATTCTGATCAATGCCGCAAACCCCGTACCCGCCGACTACCCTCTCGAATTCGTTACATTATCTAACGGCAACAAGGTAGATAAAAGAATATATCCTTCGTTACAACTCATGTTTGATACTGCTCGTGCCGAAGGAATATTTCCTAGAGTCAATAGCGGGTATCGCTCACACTCAGAACAACAGGAATTATACGATGAGCGCATTAACATGTATCTTTCTCAAGGCTCTACTCTTGAACAAGCAAGAGATCTTACCAGCGGTTGGGTTGCGTTTCCCGGAACTAGCGAGCACGAAATTGCCATTGCAGTTGATATTGGCGGCGACTGGGTAAACTCTACCAGCGATGAAGTCTATGTCTGGTTTGCCAATAATGCGCATAAATTTGGATTTATTTTGAGATACCCTGAGGGAAAGTCACATATTACAGGCATCAACTATGAACCGTGGCATTATCGATATGTAGGTGATGTAGCAACAGAAATTTACGAAGCTGGCATTACGCTAGAGGAATATCTTCTTCGTTAATAGCCAACAGAACTTCGCGCACCTCTTGCAACGTCGCACAAATATGCTATACTTATCTTTCAATATAAAATTTATTTTGAAGGAGAGTTATATTATGTCAGATAAAGCGATTTTACGTCAACTTGCAACGCAATATATGGACATTGCCACACTTCCTATTCAACGAGAAACTCTAGACTTAATCAAAGCATTCAACCGGGGCGATAACACTCGTCCATTGGTGACCATTTTTCAGCTGCCTTGGAATGAACTCACTAGCAACAATGACTTTTTGAAGCTGCAATGTGAAGATAAGTTTTTGCGCAATCATGTGGAAGTATTTTTTAGACGAGAAATTTATAGATGGAATCATCATCAAACCGATATGCCTCTTGAACCCGTTCTTAAAATCCCTTTTGCAGCAACAGTTAGTAGATACGCTCCTAATGTTCAGCAAACATTGCTTGCTACCGATCCACAAAACAGTGTAAAGTCACACTCATATATAAATCAATTTCAGGACCTTGAGGATGTTGCAAAGATTAAAGATGTCACAGTTTCTTGCGACCGCAATCTATCAAAAGAGCGTCTAGACCTTGTTACTGCCATGATCGGCGACATCATCCCTATCCACCAAGAGGGTGGCGCATATATTCATACACCGTTATGGGATGTATTAACAGAGCTGATGGGTGTCGAAGAAATATACTATCAGCTAATCGACAATCCTGAACTTTTGCACGCACTAATGGATAGGCTTACCAATGTTACGTTATCTGGCTTTGAGCAAATTAATAAGCTACAATTAGCAAGTGTATCAAACAATTATTGCCATTGCTCTCCCACATATACCGATGAGCTTCTTCCAGATTTTGTTTCCACCAAAGAACCAGTAACGAAAAATGCTTGGACGTTCACGATGGCTCAGCTATTTAGTAGCACTTCTCCAGCCGTTACGGCCGAGTTTGAAATTCCCTATATTTCTAAGATAGCAGAAAAATTTGGCATGATCTACTATGGCTGCTGCGAGCGACTCGATGACAGACTTGACATTGTTCAAACGATTCCAAATTTACGCAAAATCTCCTGTAGTCCTTGGAGCAACAAGAAAAACTTTGCCGCAAATCTCAACCCAAAATTCATTATGTCAAATAAGCCTTCGCCAGCATTCTTAGCCATGCCAGACTTTGATGAAGCCTTTATCGAAAAAGACCTCATCGAGACCTGCGAGATTGCCAAGAGCCATGGTTTGCGTGTAGAATTTTTGTTAAAAGACGTTTCCACATTAAAAAATGATCCAAACAGGCTCGCTCGTTGGGCAAAGATCGCAATGAAAGTTGTCAATCGTTATTAACAGCAGCATAAAAAGAGTAGATACCTAATAGATATCTACTCTTTTCTTTTATCATTATATTTTTACATCTATCGAAACAGACGAGGATGAAGATGAGGATGAAGATGCGAATGCAGACGAGGATGATGTTAATTGTTCCCACGGGTCAAAATCGTCTAAAATAGCTTCATCAAAATAGTCGCCACTCTTCCAACCTGGATAATGAGAATCAATTTTTTCTCTATATAGCTTAATTGCTTCTCTTCTAAATTGAGCCAAAGTATATGTAGCAGACAGTCTTGTCTCTGGTTCAATCGTTTCTCTATAATCTTTATATGCCTGACTCAATTCTTCTCCATCTGTAAATCCTCTTCCCTCAGTAAATTCTCTGTGAACAATATCTATCATTTGTCTTTTGGCCTCATCTGATACCTTTATAATTTTTTGATAGCTACTAGGATCTTTCCCGTTAATACACATACTCCAATCCAAATCTGGTCTTTGCGCCGCTAATTTCTTTATATATGCCTCTGTATCTAAAAGTTCACTATCTACATTCATCTTACTCTTCGCATTCATTTTATTATTCAACGGATTTATAACATTAGGAAATTTTTGTGTTTTAGCGCCTGTTCCCATTATTGAATTGAAATTTCCCATGCTACCTTGAAACATTTGCATACGTGCTATATCATTAACTCGCATAATCCATCCTCCTAAAATAAATTGTTCTATAAATATAGATCGACTTACTTAATACACTTCTTAACATATTTTTTATCATTTTAACATTATTTATATTTTATCAAAAATATCTTTATGTTAAATATAATGTTTTATCATTATATCTATAAAAAGACACAAAAATAGGAGGGCTTCTGTTCCCTCCTCACTAACTTATATATTTACTGTGCGACTTCCTTTATTGCCTTCTCCTCCGAAATTGCCTTCTCCTAACATACTGTTTCCATCTCTGCCATCTCTTCTATCTCTCGGCATTCCATCAGCAAATTGACCTTTGCCACGACGACGCTTCTCTCTTCTATCTCTATTATCTCTATGCTCATCCAACGAGATGGTATATCTATTCGCTTGTGTAGAAAACAATGTGTGATACTCTCCTTTTAATTCCATCAACTCTGCATGATTTCCAAGCTCGATAATTTCGCCGTATTTCATAACCATAATCTTTGTTGCGGTAGTTGCGCTCGAAAGTCTATGCGATACAAAAATCGTGGTTTTATCGCTTCTCAATTCATCAAATTGATTAAAGATTTCTTGCTCTGCCATAGGGTCGAGCGCTGCAGTTGGCTCGTCTAAAATAAAGATATCGCTGTCGCTATAAAATGATCGTGCTATTGCTAATTTTTGCCATTGCCCAATCGAAAGCTCGGTTCCTTTGTCGTCAAAATATCTCATCAGCGGTGTATCATATTTGTGTGGCAATGCTTCTATATATGAGCTCGAATTACTATGCTTCGCCGCCGATTCAATTTCGTCATCAATCACTTCTTTTAATATCTCTCCAAATGCAATGTTCTCTTTTACTGTCACTGCGTATTTGCCATAATCTTGAAACACCGTTCCAAATAAACTATACAATCCCTCTATTTCATACTCCTTTATATCATGCCCATCTAGTATAATTCGCCCTTCTGTTGGATCATATAGCCTCATAAGTAATTTTATTAATGTCGTTTTCCCGGCACCATTCAGCCCCACGATCACTATGGAGTCCCGCGGGTCAATTGTTATATTGATATTTTTTAATACATCGGCTTCTGTTCCTGGATATCTAAATGATACATTTTCAAAGACTATTCTGTGATCAACGCCTCTCTCGACCTTACGCGCTGGCGAAATACTAGGCACTATTGTTGGCTCTGCTTGCATATAGTCTATTAGGTTATTGATAAATAATGTACATTCGTAGATAGAAGCGGTAGTTGTGATCAGCTTTGCTATTCCTGCAGAGATCGCATTTAGCGCGCCAGTATATAATGCATAGTTACCAATTTCGTAGTTGCCGTCAAAAACCCCTCTTGCTATATACACAAATAATACACAATTTACCAAAGTTGATAGTAATGATGCGCCCACATTCCATTTGCACTCATCTACAATTAGCTTTTTTAGGCCTTTATAATATACATCAAAAACATTTGTATATTTATCAGTAAACGTATCAGTTAACCCCAACAACTTGATTTCTTTTATTAGGTCTTTATTAACTACGATTTGCGAATAATAATTTAGTTGACGACGCTCTGTGCTACTTCGCCACATATAATTGAAATTCTTTTTTCTGAAATAAAAGTTGATAAATGTAGATGGCGTTGCGATTGCTATAATAGCCAATGCCGGCAAAATTCCTATTGCAAGTATAACGATTATGTAACTTACGATACTAATAACAGTCGAAATAATAGAAAACGTTGAAGTTAAGGCATTTAGTGGCTGTCTTGACGCCTCACGCGTTGCATTTTCGAGTTTTGAGTAATATTCTGGACTATCATAACTTGCCAAATCTACTTCTTTAGACTTAATCATCAGTTTAATCTTAATATGGTTCCCAATTACTTCTCCCGAGATTCTAGTTAGGGTAACATATATGCGGTCTACAATACTCTTTAGCAACAAATATCCAAATTGTAGCATTAACAACCAGAGAATTATATTAAAACTTGTAATCTCATGCGTATACGACTTTGCCAATGCATTCAAAATCTCTTTTCCTATTAGCGAACCCGTAACCGGCATCAGTCCGTTAAACACTGTCATAAACATCATTACAAAAATAATTCCTGGATTTGCTTCCCACACCAATTTTATTATATATGACATTCGCCCTGTAATTGCAACAAACATCTCTTTTACATAAGCTGGTACCTCTTTTAATTTTTTTGGTGGCTCAATTCTATACTGATCTTGTGCCTTATTATGTGGTGGCTGTGGCGGCATTTAGTAAACACTCCCTTTCTCTTAAAAATACTCTATAATATAGCATATTATCTACTTTTCAATTATATGCAACAATTTTGGTACAAATAAGAGCCCCCTAAAACGGAGGCCCCCAATTATTCTATTTCTATTTTTAGCGAATATGCTACTTCACATGGTTTTGCGACAGGAGATGTTACCACAAGCCCTTCTGCAGTTTGCTTAAATTCTAATTCACCATCAGCACCAAGCATACTCACCCTCTTAACCTTATAAGTCGTATCTATGGATTTTACCAAAAATTCTTCTGCCCATCCAAAGCATATGGCATAGACAACGCCCGGCTTTGCAGTAAATCGAATCTGAGACGCATCTCCTTCTATTTCTTTTTCATTGAAAGAAGTAAACTCATTTTTTTCAACTTTTTTTCCCTCGCCAAACACTACAAATGGACGAGTATCGTATATTGCCTCCCCATTTACCGCCATCCATGCACCAAAATCTTCTATAAACTTCTCTTCTGTTTCATCTAATGTTCCATCTGGCTTCACAGGAATGTTCAACAATAGATTTCCATTTTTACTAACGATATCGCATAGCATTTTTATCACGAACGCTGCAGACTTGTATTGCTGCCCTACTCTATAGAACCATTTTCCAATACAAGTATCTGTTTGCCATGGCTCATCTCTGATATCGTCTACCACACCTCTCTCTAAGTCTTCTACGCAGATGCCCTCAAAATAATCGCCATGAAAATGCAATCCGCCTTTCTTCTTATCGCTAAGCGTAAAGTTTTTACAGTTATATACCGCCTCACATTTTCCGTTGTGAGTTTTTTCACTGTGATTATATAAATTTGCTATCGCAGCGCGACCAACTTCACCAAACGGTACGCCACCATCAGTGTATAGTAAGTCTACATCATATTGCTCCACAACATCTTTCACCCTATCATACCAGCCTTGAACAAACTCTTGGCTCGGATTATGCGGATAGCTCATATGATTTTCTTCATGTGGAGGATAATACAAATCTTCATATGCTGGATCGTTGCCATCATATGGCACCCCTGCCCATTTGCCTTCTTTATCTGCGCCCTTGTTGGTATTAAACCATGAGTAGCTTCTTTCATGGTGCACTGTCACGCCAAATGGCAGCCCTTCTTTGTCCGCCGCATCTTTAAACATCTTGATAATATCTTTCTTAGGCCCATAATTTACTGCATTCCATTTGTGATGCTTCGAGTTCCAGTTATCAAAATTGTCGTGATGTACCGCACAAGCAACGAAGTATCTTGCCCCAGCTTTTTTATATTTTGCCACTAGCGATTCTGGGTCAAATTTCTCTGCTTTCCACAATGGAATAATATCTTTGTATCCAAACTCAGACGGATGCCCATAATGCTCTAGATGATACTTATACTGATCATGGCCTTCTATATAAATATTTCTAGCATACCAATCTCCATACATCGGAGCCGACTGCGGTCCCCAGTGTGACCAAAATCCTATCTTTGCATTTCTAAACCACTCGGGACATTCATATTTTTGAAGTGATTCAACACTTGTATCAAAACTACCAGGGGTAACTTCAAATTCAATTTTCATTACTACAAAACTCCTTTATAATTAGGTAATGCAATCTCAAAGATTGTCATAGCTCTTATTATAGCATAAATTATAAATAATTTTCCAATTTTCTATAAAAAACCTCCCTCTACTCTCCAGAAGGTTCTTTAAATTTTGGAATTATACCCATCGTTTGTAATGTTTGAACTGATACCGCTATCATCGGCCCTACAAAAACTCCGATTGCACCAAACACTTGCAATCCAATATATATACTCATCACTGTCACAAGTGCATACATTCCTATCTGCCCCGCAAGCACTCTCGGCTCCAGAACTTGTCTCATTATTACAATGATTCCATAAATCGACAGCAACGAGAGCCCCAACGACCAATTTCCCAATATCAGATGATACACTCCCCACGTTATTAGAAATGCTCCGCTTCCCAACACCGGAAACGCATCGAATATTGCAATACATACACTCAGCAAAAACGCATAGTCTCGCTTCAGTACCATAAGCCCTGTAAAGCATATGCAAAATGTTCCGCCCATCAAGATAAACTGTGTTTTCACATAGCCACCAAATGCTGTTTTCAATCCTATCTGCATCTTGTCTATATGCGGTCTGATATTATCAGGAACTTGCGCATACATAAATCTTCTCAAAAAGTAAAAATCTTTCGTTATAAAAAATGTCGCTATTAACATCACTATCATAAAAAACAGCGTTGATGGCACAAACTTTATTGTTCCATATGCCAACGGCACAATCTGCGCCAGCGAATCCGAAAACCAGTTTAGCAACTCAACCAATATATCGTCTATCGAGGTAAACCCTGCTGGCAACGGTATCGCCCATGCTTCTGATATTTCTATCAGCTTTGCCTCTAACTCTGCTTTATATGCCGGAAACGACTCACTCAGAGCTACAACTTCGCTGATCAACTTCTTAATAACTTCCACCAATCCCCATATTAATGCACTCAAAATTGTTAGCATACATAGCAATGTTCCCATTCCACGCGGTATATTGAATCTTTTCTTTAATATGTTTACAAACGGATTTAGCAAAAAAGCAATTAAGTATGCCAAGATAAACGGAGCAAACAGACCAAAAATATATTCTACAAAAATATATATCAGCCCCAAAATTATTATTACATTTACAATTCTCTTATACAACACACACCTCAATTAAAAAAAGAGAGGTTGCCCCCTCTTTAAGTTCTTATTTCTTTTTTAAAGGACAAGGAGTAATCTCCCAAATATCTTTTGCATATTCTAAAATCGTACGATCGCTTGAGAAAATTCCAGCATTTGCAATATTTTTTAAGCATATCTGAGCCCAATGTCTCTTGTCTTTGTACGCCGCAAACACTTCGTCTTCTTTTTCTTTAAACGCTTCGAAGTCACCTAAAATATAATATTCGTCAGGACGATTCCACCCATCTTGCTTAACTAAGCTATCATATAATGCACCAAATTCGCCAGTTCCGTGGTCGTTTAGTGTTCCATCAACCAGCGCATTGACCACTCGTTTAATGTCTGGGTTTTCGTTGTAAATTCTAACAGGATCATAGCCATTTTGTATTCTTTCTATATCTTCGACACGTAGTCCAAAGATAAAGTTATTTTCTTCGCCACTCTCTGCCACAATTTCAACGTTCGCGCCATCATAAGTTCCAAATGTTGGAGCTCCATTAAGCATAAACTTCATATTTCCAGTTCCTGATGCTTCCTTACCTGCAGTAGAAATTTGTTTCGAAACATCTGCTGCTGGAACCAGCTTTTCTGCATAAGTTACTCGATAGTTTTCAACGAATAGTACTTTTATCCTACCTTTTACTACCGGATCTCTATCGATTAGTTTTGAAATTTCACCAATAAATCTTACGATGCCTTTTGCTCTTGCGTATCCAGGAAACGCCTTTGCTCCAAAGAAGAACGTAATTTTTGGAATATCAAGAGTAGGGTCATCTTTAAGTCTAAAGTATAGATCCAAAATATATAGTGCATTTAGGAATTGACGCTTGTATTCATGTAAACGCTTAACCTGAATATCAAATATTGAATCCGGGTCAACAACCACTCCCTCGTGCTCCAAAACATATGCTGCTAGCACCTTCTTATTATGATGCTTTATTTGCATAATTTTGTCAAGTACTATATCATCTTCCATATACGCTTCCAAGCCTTTTAGCAGCGACAGATCCTTTATCCACTCTGGGTTTCCAAGCAATTTTGTAATATACTTTGAAAGCTCTGGATTTGAGTAACGAATCCATCTTCTTGGCGTGATTCCGTTTGTTTTGTTTTGAAACTTTTGCGGATATAGATAATACCAGTTCGCAAACTCTGTTTCTTTTAAAATTTTTGTGTGCAAAGCCGCCACGCCATTTACAGCGAACCCAATGTGTATTGCAAGATTTGCCATATGAATTTTATTGTCTTTTAGAATTCTATAGCTGTGGATTTGATAGTCACTATAGTTTTTGTTAGCTAGCGCTTCCATACATATATAATCTATAGTTTGTATAATCTCATACACTCTCGGTAGCAGGTCGCGAAGCAAGTTGATATCCCACTTCTCAAGCGCCTCTTGCAAAATAGTGTGGTTTGTATACGCAAATACTTTTCTAGCAATGCCCAATGCTACGTCAAATTCCATTCCCTCTTTATCTACTAGCAATCTTATAAATTCTGGGATAGAAATCGTTGGATGCGTATCATTTAGCTGAATAACATGCCACTTATCAAAATCTTGCAAGCTCGCGTGATTCTTTTTATGATTCCTTATAATATCTTGCAATGACGCACTTGCCAAGAAATATTGTTGCTTAAGTCGCAAACGCTTCCCTTCCCAATTGGAATCATTTGGATATAGCACACGAGAAATATCTTCCGCTCTACATCTTTCGCGTACCGAATCATCATATCGTTGCGCATTAAACAGCGTAAAGTCGAAGCTTACAATCGGCTCACTTTGCCATAAACGAAGCGTATTGATATTATAAGTTCCGTATCCAATTATAGGCATATCATATGGCACTGCTTTTACAGTTTCACCATTAAACTCAATGTCAATTGCAAGATAGTCTTTTCTGATGCTAAACGGATCGCTACCCCAAGTATCGGCAATCTCATACTGAGCGCCATCTTTAATGATCTGTCTGAACAACCCATTGCTATATCGAATTCCATAGCCCATCAACGGCAAGTTACATGATGCTCCAGAATCCATAAAGCATGCCGCAAGCCTACCAAGACCTCCATTGCCCAGCGTCGCGTCGTCTTCCGCATCTTCTACTCTATTGATATCAATATTCAGTTGATCCAAAATTTCTTTTACTTCATCATATAATCCAAGCGAAATCAGATTGTTTCCTAATGCACGACCCATCAAATATTCTGCAGAAAAATAATACGCTCGTTTTGTTGTATCGTAGAGCTTACTTGTACTATCGATGTCATCTTGTATTTGCTCTAGCAATGCCAAACCTAAGCAGTTAAGAACTTCTTTGTAGTTTGCATCGTCGATCTTTCTGCCATATTTTACCTTAGAATATTTTGCCATACTAGCAAGAACGGCAATCTTATCTAGGCGACGCTTTGTAATACTAGAGCCTTTTTTACATCTACCATAAAGTTTGGTTAGCGCATATAATTTTTCTGCCAATTCTGTAGTTAGATAATTAGGCGTCATTCTCCAAGTCCAGTTGCCTCCCAATGTAGATGGGATATTCATCCTAGCTTTAGATCCCAACCCTAATACATCTTGCATCTGCATAATGGCGACATCTGCCGTGCTGGCAAACATTCCTCTTATAAAGCCCCAGTTATATCCTTCTGCCAAATTTAGTTGGAAATAATCTTTGGCATGCTCAACATCTGCCTTTTTACCGCTGTCCTCTATCCAACCTATAACAGTATCATTGTCATGAGTGCCCGTATACGCAACGCAATTGTGGTCGTATCCATACGGAATATAATCACTCTCTTCTCTAGAGTCAAATGCAAATTCCAAAACTTTCATTCCTGGGAACCCAGCTTCTTTTACAAACTCTCTAGTTTCTGGAGTGATATGCCCCAGATCTTCTGCAATGATATTAACTTCGCCTAAAGATTTTTTAATAGCATTAAACAAGCGCATCTTAGGACCTTTTCTCCAGCGCCCTCTTTCTGCTGTCGCATCGCCATATGGTATTTCCCAATACGATTCGAATCCTTTAAAATGGTCGATTCTGACTACATCAAACATTGTTAAATTTTGTCTGATTCTACTAATCCACCAAGTATAATTATTCTCCTCCATTAGGTCCCAATCATATATTGGGTTGCCCCACAACTGGCCTGTTGCTGAAAACGCATCTGGAGGGCATCCTGCTACTACAGTTGGAAGCTTCTTTTTGTCTAATTTAAACAGATGCGGAGTTGCCCAAGTTTCTGCACTGTCAAATGCTACATAAATAGGAAGATCTCCAATAAACTGAATTCCTAAACTGTTGACATACGTTTTAAGTTCTCTCCATTGCTTAAAAAATTCATATTGAACAAATTCCCAAAATCCGATTCTATCCTTAAGCTCTTGTTTGTAGTTCGCAACAGCTTCGTCTTGATAAAATTTAATATCCTCTGGCCATTCAATAAAAGCTACAAAGTTAAATTTCTCCTTTATCGCCATAAATAATGCGTAATCATCCAGCCAGAAAAAATTCTCATCTTTAAATGTCTTGATTTGATGCTCTAGTTTTCCTTTAGAGTTTTGATACGCAATCTCCAAAACTTCTAATCGTTCTTTAAACAGCTTCTTATAATCGATGCACTTAGGATTATCACCAAAATCTCTATGTTTAAAGTCTTCTTCTACTAATAATCCCTCTTCTTCTACTAACAGGTCGAAATCTATAAAATATGGATTTCCCGCAAAGGCCGAAAAGCTTTGATATGGCGAATCACCATAGCTAGTTTGCCCTATAGGTAAAATCTGCCAATACTTTTGTCCCGCGCGATCTAAAAAATCTGCAAACCTATAAGCCTCTTTACCAAACGTTCCAATACCATACTTTTCGCCTAGTGAAGAAATATGCATAATAATTCCACTACTTCTTTTCATACAACACTCCCTTTTTTATTCAACCATAAATATTTGTAACTTAATTTCAAGTATATTATATGCATTTTTCTAAAAATTACCCGATAGAGAAAAAAAAACCTCAGAGTTTTTAAATTTTCTGAGGTAAGATAGTTTTTTTTAAAAATGAATTCCTTTAACATATGCTTCTTGTCTCAACATCTGCAAGCTATTAGATTTATAGTCATAATAAAATGTTGTTGCTACATATCCTAAGACATCATCTTCTGCTGTTCCCAAAATTGATTGTACAGCAACTAAATTTTCGGTAGCTTCTCCCCAGTATTGCACAAACTCAATCTGACTAAGTGTCATCACCCTGCCATATTGCTCATAAAATAGTTTGCCATTATTTCCGTATATCTGACCCAGCCCCTTGGAATAATGGCGGCTTATATCCAAAATAAATTTCTTGCCTGTAGACATCGATACAATCAACTTATAGTCATCTGCATATGTGGCAACACCCTTAAAGATCATGTTGAAATCACGCGAATCAAATATCATTCTCAGTTCACCAGTATTAAACGAATAGATAAAAACATCCAACCTGGTATTTGTGTAATCACTTTTGATTCTCACCACTATGTCCTTATAGGCTTCTCCGGAAAAATTTACCAACTCTAACGATGGGTCGTATCCATATGCAATTGGCAAAATAATTTGAATCATTGGCCCATTGTTGCCGTCTTCTATAAACACACTTAAAGATTCGTAATAGTTTTGACCTTTTGGTATACCGGCCAGTTTTATGATTTCTTTACTTGAGCCACCTTTCGCATTGCCGATCTTTTGATCCACTATCATAAAATCATACGGAATCTGTGCTCCCACCAAATACTCTCCCGGATATGAATTTGGGTTAATATCGGGTGTATTTGATATCATTCCTGGCTTGGGTCTCGGCACTGGCCCCGGATTATAATCTGGCCCTATCAATACCGAATCTGTCGGCGTGTTATATCCATAATCTGGTTCTGGCGTTACTGTTGGAGGCAACATTCCTGGCTTTGGCCTCGGCACTGGCCCTGGATTATAATTAATATTTTCGTAGCCCATGTCTGGTCTTGGATTATAATTGCTATTCCCATAACTTGTATCTGGTTCTATTAATATTCCTCCTGGAGGTGCATTATAGTCTATCCAGCCATTTTTTGAACCTGACCCTGAACCAGGTGCATTTGGCCTTATTGCTGGTTGAAATCCCATGTCAGATCCTGGATAATCGGCCCCGATAACAGATTGGATCCAACCCCCTCCTGTTTGCGAGCTTGCAGTAGGCCCAGAATACCCATAATTTGACGAACCATAGTCTGGATTTGTTGGGTAGCCATAGTCATAATCTGATAAATAGTTTCCTCTACTATCATTTCCTTTTAGATTTGCTTTTGCTTCGTATTTAACTCCGTCCACTAATGCGACAAACTCTAAATCGTCTTCATCCTTTTCAAAAAGCATTTCTAAGTTAACAGTATTTCCTACTACCATCAATTCTTCAGCTACATCTAAATCATCCAAAAAATATAGCTCATTTTCTTCCGCTTTGCTTAATTCTCTTACAAAACTAACAGTCCATTTAAAATTTTCTCTATCCAGTACTGCTAAATATGGTTTATCTTCTTTTTCGAACAAAATAACAATTTCTGGCTGATCATCACCATCAACATCGGATAATAAAAAATCTGCATCATCTACGCTTTTAATTATTGTTACCGTCGCGTAGCTTGGTAAAAAACCATTCAATGCATTTTTTAAATAGAAATCCATAAATCTTCCTCCTTAAACAATACTGTAATATCATTTTATGAATCCATTTTTAATTTAGAATTAGTCCCTAAAAATTCATATTTCTCACTCAGAAACCACTTCTGCATAAACTTGCTGATTATCTACTTGTAGCCTTTTAATCTGTGAATTAAACCTAAACGTTGTCACCACATATCCTACAACAATAATGCTATATATACCTATTATAGGTTGTATTGTAACTATCTTTTTTGTAAAATCTCCCCAATTTTGAATAAATTCAATTTTAGAAACTGGCATAACGGTTCCATATGCGGCACGCTTTAAAATTCCATCTGAATGATATACGACATCAACGTCCAAATCTGTTTGCGTTATGTTAAAGTTAAATCTCTTGCCTGTTGACAGAGCGATATCAATTTTATAAAAATTTTGATATGTTACAAGCCCCATAAAATGTCTATTAAAATCTTTTGCATTAAATATTAGGCTATATTTTCCATTTTTAAACGAATAAATCAAAAACTCCATCTCTTCTACACCTTTATTTATCTTAAGGACAATATCTTTATAGTGTTCTGAAGAAATATTAATCAACTCTAAAGAGATGTCTACACATTGCAGTATTGGCAACTGAATTTGAGTAATAGGTTCGTTTTCTTCACCTTCTATAAATAAACTTAGCGAATTGTAATATTTTTTGATTTGTCCCTCGCCTACTTTGTAATTTATTATGTTTCCAACCAATTTTACTGTTTCTATCTCGATTTCAGCATCGACATTTCCACTTTTTTGAGCAATTATTATAGCGTCTTCTGGTATTGACGCATTGGATATACATTTGCCTGTCTCGTTTTTCTCATTCTCTAATAGAGGCACATTATTTAATGTGTTAACTGCTCCTTCATCTAGATCAACTTTTCCTCGAGTCACTTGCTGGTCCACAATATATAACCCATTAAATTGATAATTGAGCTTAAAGACTGTCATAATATATCCCAACACATCATTTACACTAATCCCAACTATCGGCTGAATTACTACCAAATCTTGGGTCACTTCATTCCAATGCTGTATAAATTTAATTTGATTTACAGCCATCACTTGACCAAATCTTGCGCCTATTAGTAGCCCGTTGCTTTGATATATCTGCCGCAAATATTTACTGTTGCTAGAATCTAGCTCAAAACTATTGCCAGTTTTTAGTTTTACATTAACCTTATAATTATTTTCGTAAGTTACCTTTCCACTGCAACTATAATTAAATGTCTGAGAATTAAACAGCATTTTTAACATTTCGGCATTAAACGAATAAACATATGCCCCCAAAATAGCATTCGACTCCAAGTCTTTTGACTTTATTGCAAGATTTTCTGGCTCAGGATCTGTTTTTATAAGTATATCCTTACAGATTTCTTCAGAAAAATTTATAAGCTCCAACGAAGGTTTAAATCCTACCCTATCTCCATATAGATCAAAGCGGATTGCATCTTCACCTCTATTGCTTTCTATAATCACATACATTTCAGTGTAATATTCCAAAACATCTGACATCTTTCCAATCAATTTGACTACATCCTCATATATGCCATCTCGCACTCGCCCCGCCACTTCTGCTATTACCACATCGTCTTCTGCCAAATTACCTGCAGCTACATAGTCTACACACACCGCCGGTATAGTTATCCCAAGATATGTCTCCAAAAATCCTCCCCGAAAAATTGAATCGTTAACATCCGCTTCTACTTCGTATTTTTCATCATTTACTATTGCTATAAAATTCAACTTCTCTTTATCAGGAAATAGCATATTGCCATGTACGTATTTTTTATCGTTTTCTATTATATTTTTTGATACTTCTATTGCGCTCAAAAATCTTGCGTGCCCTTCATTTGTATCTGATGCTTCTTGTATAAAATCGATTGCCCAAATATAATTGTTAACTTTTAATACAGCAATATAGTTTTTCTCATCATTGCTTAGCAACATTATTACTTCTAATTCACCATCGTTATCAATATCCGTTACTAAGAAGTCTGCTGTTTCTAGTTGAGGATCTAGTAAGACTAATTCTATATCATCTGGCAAAAAGCCCTTTAATGCATTTTTGAGATAATGATCCACATTTATTCCTCCTAAAAAGAGCTGCGACCTTTGCCACAGCCTCTCATAATATTATTATACTAAAAATGGGGTTCCTACTAACACCGCTTCTTGGTCATAAACCACGAGGGCATTAATTTCGTAATTAAAAACAAACACAGTTTCTACATATCCTATTACATCGCCCGGATTTGGCCCTGTTATCGGCTGAACTACAACCAAATTTTTGGTAGGTTCTTTCCAATACTGCAAAAACTCTATCTTATTTAGAGGGCGCACCTGGCCAGTAGTTGGAGCTATCAGTTTTCCGTCTTTGCTATATATCGAACTCAAGTTGAGTTTAATTTGACTAATATCTAATACGAATTTTTTGCCAGTTGATAACGCAACCTTTACCTTATAGTCATCTGCATATGTCACATCACCAATAAACTGCACATTAAAATCTCGTGAATCAAAAATCATTCTCAAGCTTCCAGTATTGAACGAATAGATAAATATTTCTGAATTGGTATCGGTATGATCAGCCTCGATCTTCACAACAGTATCCAGATATGCTTCCCCTGAAAAATTCACAAGTTCTAAAGTTGGATCATATCCTGTTGTATATGGCAAGATAATTTGCATAGTAGGTGTGTTGGCATCGCTGCTTTCTATAAACAATGTTAAAGCCGTAAAATATTTTTCTACACTGGTGGTTTTTCCCACTAACGAAACAGTTTCTGTGTGTGATCCTCCCTTAATATTGCCGACTTTGCTATCTAAGATGGTATATTCTGGAGAGATCTTTGCCCCCACTATATAACTACCAGGTTTTTTATTTGGCTCTGCAACTGGCATATCCTCCTTTGCTGTTGTGATTGCCGCTACTCCGTTTGATGTTGCCTCTGTTTTGTCATCGCCTAGCGGTGCGACTTTTATGGCCGATGGTATAGTCATTGGCGTGTTTGCGTTGATGGTCTCTTCATTGCTCACTGGAGCGACTTTTATGTTCGATGGTATAGTCACTGGTGTATTTGCCGCTGTTGTTGCTTCTTGTGATGTTGCAATTGAATTTGGCTCTTTTAACGGATCCACTCCTTGAGTAATAGATTGCGAATATACTTTAAGTCCATTTGCCTGATAATCAAATTTCAATGCCATATTTATGTATCCTAGCACTGTCTGATTATTTAATCCCAAAATTGCCTGAATCGTTACTAAGCTCTGCGCATTATCTATGTCTTCGTAATATACTTGGCTAAGAGGCATTATTTGACCATAGCCATTGCCTACTAATGTCATTCCACCAAAGCTAACATTAAATTGTTGCGAATTAAAAATCATTTTTAAGCTGCCCGTATTAAATGAGTATACAAAAAATGAAAGTCCAGTAGTTATTGGATCGGCATATGGGTTGGGCTCTATTTTTACAGAAATATCTTTGTATGCTTCTCCCGAAAAATATCCAACTTGTAGCGATGGATTATACCCTGCCGTAACAGGTAAATTTATTCGTATGCTTGGTTCACCTTGGCCAGTTTCCACAAACAAATACATATCCGCACAATACCCTGACACGTCTCCTATGCGCCTACCTACCAACTTAATTACTTCTGATGTTGATCCAGATTTTACATTTCCCAGCTTTTGATCCAATATCACATCATCTGCTCCCATCTGCGCACCCAACACATAGCTTGGCGACGTTGCAGAAAGAACTGTTCCCACAGGTGCAACTGGTGTATTTTCATTTGGCAACGGAATTACCGGCCCCCCCACTTCTGGTGTTGAAGTATTTGGCCCTACTGGCAAATTTGGCGTTGTAACATTGGGACCTACCGGAATGTCTGGTCTTGGAATGTTTGGTGTAACAGGATAGCCTGGATTCAGTGGATTCACCACAAAATCTGTTGTTGCTGGTTCATTATACGGCTCCGCGGCGATTGTTTTTACTATTGATTCTGAATCAGGAGGCAATTCTACCTTTTTTAACTCATCTGTTAATGATCCCGACAGCTCCTTTGCTTCTTTTGGCATTTGATTTTTTAAAATTTGTATCGCTGGACTAACTAACAAATTAGGATACAACTTAACTTTAGCATTATATTTAACATTTCCTATTATAGCTATGAAGTTTAAAAAATCATCGTGAAAGAACAGTCTTTCTGCACTCAATGCTTTGTTGTTTTTTTCTAATACACTAGAAACTACTTCTATTTCATCTAAATTTTTCCAATACCCTTCTTTTCTTTCTGAGTCTCCTATCGATCTAGCATACGTTAATGTCCACGCGTCTGTATTATTTTTATCCAGTACAGCTAGGTAATTTCTATCTTTATTTTCCATTAGTATTATGATCTCTGACTGCCCGTCTCCATCGACATCTGATAGCAAAAAGTGTGCGTCATTCATACTATTTCCCAGCAACTCCACTTCTGCATCCTCTGGTACAAACCCTTGCAAAGATTGTTCTAATAATTCATTTATACCCATTTGATTGCCTCCTTAATATCGATATAATAATATCTTATGAAACTGATAAATTTTTAGAATTAGTCCCATATAAAAAGGCCAAACTGTCAATAGCAATCATTTTTTCTCGATCTTATTATTCTAACAAATACAACTGCTGATCTTTCATTTGCAATTCACCATATCTTGTATATCTAAGAGTTGTCTCAATATATCCCAAAACAGTTTTTATAGCTGCCGAGCCGTTATCATACTGACTCACAATATTCTGCGTTACTATTAGATCAATAGAAATTTCGTTCTCTACAAATTTTAAATTATTCATTACTATCATGGTTTTTCCCGAAACTTTTCGCAATATTCCTTCGTCATCATATATTACATTTACATACTCTGGCTGCTCCAAATTCCATTCAAAAAAATTGCCATTTCTAAGTTGTATCACTGCTTCATAATTTTCTCGCAATATCAGTCTTCCACCAAATTGATACTCAAAATACTCCGAGCTAAAATGCATCTGCAGATCGCCT
Organism: Candidatus Epulonipiscium viviparus; assembly: GCF_030708075.1. Classification (GTDB taxonomy): domain Bacteria; phylum Bacillota; class Clostridia; order Lachnospirales; family Cellulosilyticaceae; genus Epulonipiscioides; species Epulonipiscioides viviparus. The sequence continues at coordinate 997,231 of NZ_CP117982.1, forward strand.
CTGTCAAATGTATATATAAAAGTATTTAAAACATCTGTTCCCACTATGTCCGTACCAACTTTAACTACTATATATTCAATATTTTGGGCTATAACTAAATCTTGGTTTGTAAATTCTATGAGTTCTAATTCTGGATTGGTACCACTTGATATAGGCAAATCAAACTTGATGGAAGTTTTTTCGACAAGATCTTCTATAAAAATACATAAAGATGTATAAAACGCAGGTCCAATCGCTGCAGTTCTTCCTACCAATTTAGCCATATGCGTAGGATAACTCTTGTTACCCAAAAGCTCTTTTTCATCAATTACAACATCATAATCATCCAACACTGCTTTATTTTTATAGACCACCGGCGTTGGCGTTATAATTAGTCCCTCTGTAATAGGGTTTACAACGGCAATTTCCTCTTCATATGCCTGATAGATAAACTCTTCTATTTCTTCTATTTCTTCTTCTCTATATTCTTCGTTTGCAACAATTTCAATGCTTTCAAATTTTAGTTTACACTGTAACTCATATCTTACCTCATCAACAATGGCAACGCAGTTTAATACCTCTTTGTTAAACAGATCTTTTATCTCAATGGTAGCCAAGTTCGAAATATTAATCTCAATATCTATTATAGTCAAAAATTCTAATTGCTCCGTAGTCGCATCTATTTCGTGATAGAAACACACGCTCCATTTAAAATTTTTTCTATCTAGCATTGTTAGATAGGTTTTCTTATTGTATCTAATTAACATAATAATTTCAGGTTGATCATCGTCATCAACATCTGAGATCAAAAAATCTGTAGTATCTATCGCTGTTTCTGTTAGCTCCACTTTAGTATCTTCAGGCACAAATCCGCGTAGGACATTTCTAAAATAACATGACATATATGTACCTCCTTAAACTTATACGATATTATTATTTTATGAGGATAACAATAAATTAGAATTAGTCCCATAAAAGAAATTGTACATATGTATTGGCTTTTTACATTTGCAAGCCTCTTATATAATTTCGGCATCCACGATCTTTTTTATGTGCAATGTAATTTTGGTCCCTTTTCCCTCTGTGCTCTCTATTTGCATTCCATATTCCTTTCCATATAACATCTGAATCCGTCTGTTTACATTCATCATTCCTATCGAGCTATGCCCAGCGGTTTTTGTGTCTTTATTTGCCAGAATTTTATCTAAAATTTCCGACTTAATTCCCACCCCATCGTCTTCTATCTCTATATCTATATCTTGCCCCACTTTTTTTACTCGCACCCAAATCATACTCGGCTCCACTTTGCCTTCTATTCCATGCACAATGGCATTTTCTACCATAGGCTGAATTAGCAACTTTGGTATGTAAAAAAAATCCAACTCCTCATCTACTTCAAATATCACAGAAACTTTATCTCCATATCTAACTTCTTGGATTTCCACATAATCTATTAGGTTTTGAATTTCTTCTTTAATCTGAACATACTTTTTTTTGGAAAGCGAATACCGCATCAATCTGCCCAGCGATGCCGTAATATCTCCAACATCGTCCATTCCGCGCATTCTTGAGAGCCAATTTATTGTTTCTAATGTGTTATATAAAAAATGGGGGTTTATTTGCATTTGTAGCGATCGTATTTCTGCATTTTGCTTTAGTACCTTTTGCTCATACTCACTTTCTATTAATTGCTTCATATCCCATACCATCTGATTAAACGTATGATTTAGCATTGCAATCTCATCTTGAGTGCGTATTTCTAAGTGACTATCTAAGTTTCCTTGCCCCACCTTATACATTTCATTTGCTAAGTCTCGCAAAGGTCTCGTTAACTGCTTTGATACGCCTACAATAATAACCAACCCCGCAATAGCAATAATCAAGATGCATACAGTCATTTGGTATTGAAATGTTAACACGTCGCTTAGATACTCATTTCTGGGCGTCGAAAATATTAGCTTCCACCCATTATATAGCGGTTCACTCACAAACACGATATAGTCTTCCGAACGAACAATATTTTCATAGACAGAACTTTGTTTGTCTAGAAAGTTATGGTACTCAATAGAAATAATCTGACCCGTCGACTCTTCTTCTTTACTTGCAATTAGCTGCCCCAAATCATTAACCAAGTATACTTCCTTTGCCTGCTTATAGTGTATATCTCTTAATATATCATTAAACCAACTTTCGTTAATCTCTATAATCAGCTTCCCTTTCTTTTCTCCCACATCTTTAATATAGAGCAGTGTATTTTGCTTAATATACCAACCTTCTTTGAGTTTTCCATAACTTTCTCTAACATTTAAATTATTATTATAGTTGCTATTATCTTTTACAAAATCCGCTGTCGTTATATTTTCCGCAATTAGATATATCGCATCTATCTCTTCTTTTGTTATCGCATAGTCTTTAAGCAACTTGATAGTTTTGTCTCTATTTGCTAGAGTTACCTCTTCCAAATACCTATTAAGCGTATTGCTTTCACATAAATATATGGCAACATTTTCCATTTCCAATATATTTTTATCGATCTTTAACACTGTATTATCTGCCACATACTTTAAATACTCATTACTTTTTTGATATAATGTATTTTCCCAGATGCTATACATAAGAATTATGCTTATAATTATAGGCATAAGGATCGATAAGATTACCGCTAAAATTAGCTTTTTTTCAAACGAAAGTCTATTACCCATTGTTTTCATTTTTCACTTCCTTTAAGATTCTTTAATATTAGACAAATAATTACTTAAAGACAGGTTTTTTATACATTTATCTTTGCGGTACTCATTAGGAGTTTGCCCATGATATTTTTTGAAAACCTGGCTAAAATATCTGCTATCCAAAATTCCTACTCTATTAGCAATATCGATATTTTTGAGATTTGTTGTCTTCAATAATTTGGCAGCATGATACATTCGCACCGATGTAAGTATCTCTAAAAAAGTATGCCCCGTATTCTTTTTTATATATGAACTCAAGTACACACTAGTAAAATGATGCTGATCCGCCAACACTTGCAATGTAAGCTCTTTTTCATAATTGCTGTAAATATACTCTAATATTTTTTTGATATCCTGGTTTTTGTCATTGTTAATTGCTATCTTTGCACCTACAATATTTTGATAGTCAGTTATCTTTTGTTCCATTTCTTCCACATACTCTTTTTCCTTTGATTCTTTTATCAGTTCATCTCTTGCCCTCGCTGCTGTATCTAGTATTTCTGCTGGAGTTGATGGTTTTAAAATATAATCAAAAACGCCCAAAGCCAATGCTTCTTTTGCGTATTCAAATTCACCATATCCGCTTAACAAAATGATCTTTATATTGGATTTTATTTCCTTTAAGTACTTTGCAATCTCCAAACCTGTTTTACCTGGCATCTTTATGTCTGATATCAAAATATCAAATTTTAACGAGTCAATAAGCTCTATTGCTTCTAAACCGTTTTTGGCTTCTCCCACAATTTCCATATTGTAATTATCCCATCTCAAACTTTTAAGTCCCATACGAATAATGCGCTCATCATCTGCTATCACAACTTTAAACATAGTTACCCCTCCATATCTTTTTTAAACACAATTTCATTATATACCAGTCTTTTTAAAAAGACTACCACAAGCAAAAAAAGAGGGACCGACAATTTATCGCCCCCCCTGACTTTTATATACAATATTTTTTTAATGTTGCTCTTACAGCGCCTTCTCCTGCTATCATCTCTACAAACATACTTTCTATCTTTGCAGCAAGTCCTATTTTGGTTAAGTCTATGCCGAATATCTTTTCGTTTGCTAGAATCTTGGCTGCTTCACCTTTATATTCTTTGCCCAATTTTACTGCTGCTAACGATGCTCTTAGCTCATCCAACATTGGATCTGAACTTAAGGATATTTCTGCGCCGTCATCGTCTACTGCTATTAGATATCTCAGCCATCCTGCTATTGCTAGCGGAATAAATGTTAGCTCTTGTGCTTGATCAACTTTTACATATGCTTTGATAGTTTCTCCAAAACGTATTCCAACTTTTTGAGATGTATCTGTCGCTATACGAGCTGGGTCATCTGGAATAAATGGATTGCTTAATCGCTCAAACACTTCTGCTAAAAATTGCTTTGGCTCTATGATTTCCGGATTTACGACAACTTTCATTCCTTCTTCACCGATTTTTTTGACCAAAGTTTTTAGCTGCTCATCTTGCATCTCCATATATATGCGGTTGTATCCTAACACTACGCCATATACAGCGAGAGCCGTATGCAACGGGTTTAAGCAAGTGGTTACTTTCATCGTTTCTACTTTTGCCACTGTCGCTTTGTCTGTTATATACACACCTGCCTTTTCTAGAGGAGGCTTGCCATTCGGAAATTTATCTTCTATGACGAGATATTCCGCCACTTCTGCGTTTACAAATGGCGCTATAAATGTTCCTTTGCTTGTGGTTATTGCTTGAATATTTTCTATGCCTATTTTATTTAGCTCGGCTTCTACTTCTGCTGCCGGTCTTGGCGTAATCTTATCTATCATACTAATCGGAAATGCCACGACGGATTCGTCTTCTAGATATTGGATAAATTCTTTCGGCACAAAATTATGCTTATACCATTCATTGGCAATTGTCAATACTGCACTCTTTAGCTTGTCACCGTTTCCTGCACAGTTGTCCATTGACACTAATGCAATCGGTGCAGCATTTGTATTAAATCTGTCTAACAATAAACTACATACCACGCTTATTGCATGATTACATTTAGCTGGCCCGTTTGTAATGTCTGTTGCCACTTCTCCAAAATATACTCCATGGGCATCTGCCAGCGCGTATCCCTTTTCTGTAATTGTAAAGCTTGCCATTTGTAGCGAAGGATTTTTGAATGCTTTCTTTAATATTGCGTAGTCCGCATACGCCGCATTGCCCTTTATTCCTGTTGCAATGCTGGCAATTATTTCTTTCTCTAACACACCTGTTGGATTTAGCCTCACCAGCAACGCTAGGTTATCGTATGGTTCGTATATTTTATCAATTATATCGAAATCGAATGTTTCTACGGCTATAATTCCTGTATGAACCAATCCCTTATTTAACAAATCGTTTGCTATGGCCGCGATGTATCCTCTAAAAATATTTCCGGCACCGAAATGCACCCACTTAGGGCTTGCGACAGTATTTTCTGCCATCTTTTTAATATCGTAACGAGGAGTTTTAACTCCCACTTGTTCCCACAAAACTTTAGAAGTTGCTAGTTTCAATTTCATAAAATTACTCCTTTGCAATATAGTTGTTGATATTGTTAAAGCAAATGCCCTCTACGATTTCTTTTAGCACGTCTTTATCATATGGATACTCACCGTTTTCAACCAGCTTGCCAATTTCATTGCATAAGATTCTCCTAAAATATTCATGGCGAGGAAATGATAAAAAGCTTCTGGAATCGGTAAGCATTCCCACAAATCTAGATAACAGACCCATATCGGCAAGGCTTCTCATCTGATTGATCATCCCATTTTTGGTATCCATAAACCACCAGCCTGATCCAAACTGGATTTTGCCCACGACGCCTCCACCTTGAAAATTGCCTAGCATCGCAGCTAATACCGCATTATCTGCTGGATTTAAACAATATAATATGGTTTTTGGCAAGCTATCTGTTGTGTCTAATGCATCTAGCAATTTTGACAACGGCGCGGCAACAGGACTGTCAGCAATAGAGTCAAATCCAGTGTCTGGTCCTAACTTTGTTAGCATCCTTGCAGAATTATTGCGAAGCGCCCCGATGTGTAACTGCATTACCCAGCCCCTCTTAGCATACTCTTGCCCTACAAATTTCCAGATATATCCTTTATATTTTGCAAGCTCGCATGCAGACAGTTCTCCTCCTGAAATCGCTTTCTTAAATATAGCATCAACCTCTTCTGCCTCTGCAAACTCATACATCACTACATCCATTCCGTGGTCAGACAATCTACAACCCACTTCATGAAAATAATTTATTCTATCTTCCAAAAATTTCGCGACATCTGCAATGCTCTCCATTGTGTATCCCATCGCTCTTACCGCATCTATATAAGGAAGGAAGAACGTTTTTTCTGCGTTTACCAAGCTGTCTGGCCTAAATGTTGGCAATACTCTAAAATCGAGATTTTCCTCTCTTAACAGCTTGTGATACTGCAAATCATCTTTGGGATCATCAGTTGTACACATCACTTTTACATTACTACGCTCGATGAGGCTTCTAACTTTAAACTCATCTTGTTGCAACATTGCATTACATTTGTCGTAGATTTCTTGGGCAGTCTTTTCCGATAGAGTTTCATATATATTAAAAAATCGCTGCAATTCCAGATGCGTCCAGTGATACATCGGATTTCCTATAACATATGGCATAGTCTTCGCAAATGCTAAAAATTTTTCATATGGTGCTTTATCACCAGTTGCATAAGATTCATCGTAGCCATTGGACCTTAGAATTCTCCATTTGTAATGATCTCCACCCAACCACACTTGCGTAATGCTATCATATTTTCGATTTTCATAAATTTCCTTTGCAGATAAGTGATTGTGATAATCATAAATCGGCATTGCCTTTGCAACATCATGATAAAGCCACTGTGCAACTTCACCAGCTAATAAAAAATTGTCATCCATAAACTTTTTCATACTCTATCCTCCAATAGTCACCTTTTTGTTAGTATTGCTTGATAAGTTGATTGCATCGATAATCGCTATGCTGTTTGCCGCACTCTCAACAGTTGCGTAATTGTCGGTATCGTTTAGAATTGCTTGATAAAATCCTTCTATGCAAATTTTATGAGCAGCGCCGTAGTAGTGTTTTGTGCCTGTTGCTTTTACATTTTCACAAATCAGCTCTTTGGTATCTTCTACCAGCTTATATAGCGCACCGTCTTCCATCTTAAATGTAGCCTTTTCGCACACCACTTCTATTTCTACGCTTGAGTTTGCGCAATACCCCACTGTTGCAAAGAAGATTGCGTTCGCATCGATATTTTTGTACGTTAGACTTGCCATTACCGAGTCTTCTATTTCTACTTCGGGCAACGTGAGGTTTGCAGTCTTTGCGAATACATCACTAAAATCGTCTACAATAAAACTTAGCAAATCGATAGTGTGAATGCTTTGATTTAGCATGACTCCGCCGCCGGCCTCTGCCAAAGTTCCGCGCCATTTAGATTGGTTGTAATAACCCATTTTTCTATCCCAAGTTACCATTCCTTTTGCACCCAAAACTTTGCCATACTCTTCTGATTTTACGATCTCTCTCAACTTAATTGTTGTATTGTTTAGACGATTTTGAAAGCAAACTCCAATTTTAACGCCATATTTTTGTTCAAGCCCAAACAACTCCGCAACCTCGGCAGAATTTATTCCAACAGGCTTTTCTTCGAACACGTTCACTCCTGCTTTAGAAAACTTTTTTACAGTTGGCACATGTAGATGATGCGGCAAGCAAATGTGAACTACATCTAGCTCTTCTTTGGCTAGCATCTGGTCCATATCAGTATACTTTGCAACGTTCTCAAACGATTCCATCTTTGCAGCATCAATATCGCATATCGCAACAATTTTGCCGCTCGCAATTTCCTCCATTGCTTTAAAATGTACTTGCGCTACAGTTCCGATTCCAATAATTCCAATTTTTAACATATGTCACCTCACTTTACAAAGCGTTTCCCATATACCTGTTATATACATAGCACCTAAAGCTCGATCAAATAGCCCATATCCCGGACGTCCAGTTTCGCCCCAAATCATTCTCCCATGGTCTGGTCTGATATACCCGTTATAACCTACGTCATGATAGGCTTTTAGAATCTCTACAAAATCTAGCGAACCGCAAGGGCTGTAATGCGCGGACTCTTCAAATCCATTGTTTAGTAATTTTACATTACGCAGATGCGCAAAGTGAATGCGATCCATCGCGCCATACTTTCTGACCATCTTGATATAATCATTTTCTGGAGAGCATCCTAACGAACCGCTACACAACGTGAGTCCATTATATTTGCTATCAACAATACTTAGGAATCTGTCGATGTTGGCTTCGTTTGTGATTATTCGTGGAATTCCAAAAATAGGCCAAGGGGGGTCATCCTGATGAATCGCCATTTTAACATCACACTCGGCAGCAACGGGGATGATTTCCTTTAAGAAGTATTCCATGTTCTCCCAAAGCCCATCTTCTCCCAGTTCTTTGTACGCAGCAATCAGCTCCGCCATCTCATCTTTGGAATAGCTAGAATCCCAGCCTGGCAATGCCAAATTTCCTGCTATCGGGTCCATCTTTGCCACTTGTTCTTCATAGAAAACTAGTGCATTAGATCCATCGGCAAGCTCTTTATCTAGCTGACTTCTAGTCCAATCAAATACAGGCATAAAGTTGTAGCAAATCACCTTAATTCCCGCATTTGCCAATCTCCTAATATTTTCTTTATAGTTTGCAATATACCTTTTATAATCTCCGCGCTTCAACTTTATGTCTTCGTGAACTGGAACGCTTTCTATAACTTCCATTTCTAGACCGCTTCTAACAACCAACTTTTTCAATCTTAAGATATCTTCTGTAGGCCACACTTCACCAACTTTTGCAGTGTAAACTGCTGTTACCACACCACTCATATTGGGGATTTGTTTAATTTTGTCCAAGGTGACTCTATCATCTTCTCCATACCATCTAAAAGTCATTTTCATAGGCTGAACCTCCCTTAATTAATTTGTATAATTACATTATAGCAATAAATTCCATTGTATACAAGTCTCAGCTTTAAAATTTTATACACTATTTTCCCTACATATTTACACTCGAGCATGTATACACGCAAATCGCTCATTCCGCTATTAACCTTGCAATCGATGATATAATGTTAGAAACGTTTTAGGAGGAAAATCATATGGCAGCAAATCCTTATTTATCGACAGCAGGCATTTATCAAATACTTAAAGATGAGATTATTAATTTGGAGCTAGAACCCGGCACCTTTATTGGCGAAATCGAAATTTCTAAACGCTTTAATATCTCTCGAACTCCCATTCGCGAAGTGTTTAAACGCCTCGAGTATGATGGACTTATCAATATTATTAAAAATAAGGGGACTCAGATCAGCCCCATCAATTTGCGTAAAATTTTGGATCTTATGTTTATACGCGAAAAAGTGGAGATCGGCATCTTGGAAGAAAGTCTTTCGCTATTTACTGCCGATACAATTATACATCTTTCATTAATTATCGCAGAGCAATCTGATCTAATTTACAAATCCAAAGCTTCCATTGAGGATCGTGCAATAGAGTTTTATAAGCTAGACAATCTATTTCATGAGACTCTTTGCAGATTTTCTAATAGACCTGATTTATGGAAATTTTTTATTAACCTGCTTCCTGACTACAGTCGCTTTCGTGTCGTTTCTGCACGTCTTAACACAGATCTTACTCTCGAAAAATTGTATCTAGAGCATGCAGCTATTTTGCAGCATATTAAAGAAAAAGATCTCGATGCCATCAAAATCATTTATAAAGAGCATATTTTTTCGGGTATCACGAGATTTGAGCAACTACTAGAGAGCACTCCTGAATATTTTATTAAGACGGCATACTAATTCGCTACCAGGTTGCGTACCACTATAGAAGCCAAAATTAATCCAGATACAGACGGCACAAATGCTACGGATCCTGGAGTTTGTCTCCCTTTTGTTTCACCATTCGGACACATTGCTGGCGTGATTGGCGGCTCTGTTGAATATACCACATCTAACTTTTTGACACCCCGTTTGCGAAGCTCATGGCGCATCACCTTAGCAAGAGGGCACATCGACGTTTTGTAAATATCTGCAACTGTAAGCTTTGTTGGATCCAGCTTGTTTGCAGCGCCCATCGCACTCACTATTGCTATTTCTCTTTCTACGCATCTCACAATTAGGTCTATCTTTGCAGTTACCATGTCTATCGCATCTACCACGTAATCATAGCTATCTAGCAACAGTTCTGCTGCCGACGCCTCGGTGTAGAGCTCTTTGTATGCGGTCACTTTTATCTCGGGATTGATTTCGAGTAGGCGCTCTTTCATTATGTCTACCTTAGCGTAGCCCACAGTTTTTTGCGTTGCATGGATTTGTCGATTGATATTGGACCTTGCAATATTGTCGTTATCTATTAAAATTAGCCTGCCCACACCCGTTCTCCCCAGTGCTTCTGCAGTATATGAACCCACTCCTCCCACTCCAAATATCGCGACCGTTTTAGATTTGAGGCGCTCCATCGCATCTTCTCCTAGTAGCATCTGAGTTCTTGAAAATGTATCTATCATAAATATAACTTCCTTTACTATAATTTTTGCTACTATCAATCATATAATACGCAATGCCAAACTACTAGGTATAAAAAAAAAAATTTCATTTACCCCCTTTCTTTTTCTAAAAAACCCATTATAATGGTAATAAAAACAGTGGAGGTGGCTTATGTCAATTGATGATTTTAATGTGCGTATATATAAAGCACGTCAAGAAGAAATATTTTTAACTAATAGAAGCAATCAATTTGTGACTTTGCGACTTTTTACAGTTATAGGGTTTTTATTGTGTCTTTATTTTTATATTAAAAGCGCTGCCTTTACCTCTGCTGTTCTTGCGACTGCTTTATCATTTACATTTGCTATAGAAGTAGTTTTGCATGTTTACACTAAGAAAAAGCTTCGTGTTGCTCAAATCACTCAAGCAATTAATCAAGACTATATTCGGCGCATCGGAGATGAATGGAAGAACTTTATCGATACCGGTGTCGATCTTGCAGATGCCAACCATCCATATGCTTTTGATTTGGATATCGTTGGCCCAGCTTCGCTATTTCAGAAGATTAGCATTTGCAAGAGTTTTATGGGCAGAATTAAATTAGCAGATTTTTTGTTGCATCAGAGCGACATTAAAGTTTCTGAAAGTAGGCAAAAGGCGGTCAATGAGCTTACCTACGATATAGATTTTTTGATCGATTTACAAGTTGCCCTAGGTGAAAAATCCGAGATTAGAAAGAATCCAGAATTTTGGCTTAATATAGAAAATATCAAGATTTTTGAGTCTAATTTAGTCAATTTGCTGATGAAAACTACTCCTTATGCGATTATTATAATGCTATTTTTAGGCAATTTTTTTACTATAGCGGCAGTAATTTTAGTTATTATTAATATAGGTTTATACTTGCTTGATAAAAATAAAGCCAATGTTGCGTTAATTCAAAGTGCGTCATATCAAATTGAGCCTTACCTTAACGCGCTGTCTGTTGCGGCATCAAAAAGCTTTACTTCTTCTTATCTTTCATATAAATCAAGCGATATTTTTAATGCGATTGATTCGTTAAAACAGCTGGAGAAAATCTCTTCTTTAGCAAGTGTCACACGACAACCATTGTTAGCTTTGCCGCTAAATGGTATATTCATGTGGGATTTTTGGATCACACATCTGTGTCTACAATGGCAACAGCAATACAGTGGCAATCTTAGACAAGCCATATCCTTTTTGGCCGAGGTTGAAGCACTCGCTAGTTTGACAACGCTAAATTTAACTGATCAGACTATCTTTCCTCAAGTAACTGCAACAAAAATAATTCGAGCAGAAGCGTTAGGACATCCTCTCATTTCGGCACAAACACGCGTTGCAAATACTTTTAAGATGAATGATGAAGTATTAATCATTACAGGATCTAATATGTCTGGTAAAACTACGTTTTTGCGAACCATTGGCATCAATCTGGTCTTAGCTTATGCAGGTGCGGGCGTCACTGCAAAAAATTTTCACTGCGGCGAATTTAATATTCACACTTCTATGCGCATCAATGATAATCTTGGTGAGCACACGTCGTCGTTTCATGCAGAAATTAAGCGCATCAAGCTTATTTTAAATGCTCTACAATCCACAAAGCCACTATTTTTTCTTATAGACGAAATATTTAGAGGCACCAATTCTAAAGACCGGATCAACGGCGCTAAAGGGGTTATCAGATCTCTCAAAAACAATGGCGCCATCGGATTGATTACTACTCATGATCTTGAAATGTGTACGTTAGATCAGCTCGATGGCATAAAAAATTACCACTTTGAAGACTTTTTTGATAATCAGCAAATGTTTTTCGATTATAAACTTAAACATGGTGTTAGCACAAAAACCAATGCTAGATACTTACTTGAAATGATAGGCATTGTAATGTATGAATAATGTCGTATTATCTCTTGCGCATCAGCCCATTTACTGCTATTACACACACATATATATCAAATATACAAAGGAAAATTTATGCTAACATTATGCGCAACACCAATCGGGAATTTAGCTGATATATCACTTAGAACTTTAGAAATATTAAAAGAATCAGATCTGATTCTCTGCGAGGATACTCGAGTTTCTATCAGACTACTAAATCATTATAACATTACCGCTAGACTCGAAAGTTATCATGAACACAACAAGAATTCGAAGACCGCCTCTATTTTACGGCAACTACGCGAAGGGAAATCTATTGCCCTAGTAACAGATGCCGGGACTCCGGGAATATCAGACCCTGGCGAAGATTTGGTACGAGCTTGTGCTGCAGAAGGCATTTCAGTTACTGCAACTCCTGGACCTGTAGCTTTTGTTGTTGCACTCATTTTATCCGGAAAGTCTACACGTCGATTTGTATTTGAAGGTTTCTTACCATCTGATAAAAAAGAACGATTAGCTGTCATTGAATCGCTTGTGAACGAAACTCGTACGATTATTTTATACGAATCTCCACATAGAATTACAAAGACACTATCGCTTCTTTTGGAGCATCTTGGCAATCGCAATATCACGCTTGCACGGGAGCTTACAAAAAAATTTGAAACACTAATACACTCAACAATATCTGATGCTATTGTTGAATTCGAATCTACTACTCCTAAAGGTGAGTTCGTTGTTATTATCGAGGGCAAAGATGCCAATGAGCTTAAGGCTGATTCTGCCAAAAAATGGATCAACATGAGCTTTGAGGCACATATGGATCTCTATTTGAAGCAAGGATTTTCCGAAAAAGATGCCATGAAAAAAGTCGCTACCGACCGAGCTATTTCTAAGCGCGATGTTTATGCTCAACTTAAAATCAATTAGGTTGATACAACTGCTACTCTCGTAGTATCTCAAGCGGCTTATCAAAAGTTTGAAATCTTATTTAGCACCCTCTAATGCTATCGTAACTTTCAAATTTATTGATTTTCAACCGCAAATTTGCCAAAAAATGGATCCACATGAGTTTCGAGGCGCATATGGAGCTCTATCCAGAGTGGGATTTTGCGAAAAGTATGCTATAAAAACAGTCGCTACCGACCGGGCTATTTCTAAGCGCGATGTTTATGCTCAACTTTAAGTACATTAGGCTGATACAATCGGCTACCCTTGTAGTATCTCGAGCAGCTTAATATCCATGCCTTTACGGTGGCTTATCAAAAGTTTGAAATCTTATTTAGCACCCTCTAATGCTAGCGTAACTTTCAAATTTATTGATTTTCAACCGCAAATTTGCCAAAAAATGGATCCACATGAGTTTCGAGGCGCATATGGAGCTCTATCCAGAGTGGGATTTTGCGAAAAGTATGCTATAAAAACAGTCGCTACCGACCGGGCTATTTCTAAGCGCGATGTTTATGCTCAACTTTAAGTACATTAGGCTGATACAATCGGCTACCCTTGTAGTATCTTGAGCAGCTTAATATCCAGACCTTTACGGTGGCTTATCAAAAGTTTGAAATCTTATTTAGCACCCTCTAATGCTATCGTAACTTTCAAATTTATTGATTTTCAACCGCAAATTTGCCAAAAAATGGATCCACATGAGTTTCGAGGCGCATATGGAGCTCTATCCAGAGTGGGATTTTGCGAAAAGTATGCTATAAAAACAGTCGCTACCGACCGGGCTATTTCTAAGCGCGATGTTTATGCTCAACTTTAAGTACATTAGGCTGATACAATCGGCTACCCTTGTAGTATCTTGAGCAGCTTAATATCCAGACCTTTACGGTGGCTTATCAAAAGTTTGAAATCTTATTTAGCACCCTCTAATGCTAGCGTAACTTTCAAATTTATTGATTTTCAACCGCAAATTTGCCAAAAAATGGATCCACATGAGTTTCGAGGCGCATATGGAGCTCTATCCAGAGTGGGATTTTGCGAAAAGTATGCTGATTATCTAGGCAGGTATTATCAGATGCTAATGAGTTTAGGACTGATTCTGCCAAAAAATGGATCCACATGAGCTTCGAGGCACATACGGATCTCTATTTAGAGTAAGGATTTTCCGAAAAAGATACTATGAAAAAAAGTCGCTACCGACTGTGCCATTTCTAAGTAGACTGTAATTTAATTTTGCTTAGCTTTACATGTCATTTTCGTTACTTCTATCTTGAATACACGTACCAACTCTACTGCTTTATCATTAAACTGCCATTCATCTTTGTTCGTTACATGCTTCATTATCCTTCGCAGTGCAAATCGCTTTTCATCAGCATCGGTTACAAACGAGATCACCCCCGTACCTATAATGCTTTTGAATGTATTTGAGAACTTACATGCAATATCGTTTTGCGCCAACGAATATCCTGTATCCATTTCAAATCCAACAGTATCGCACTTTTTAATCAACGCTATCTTTCTGCCTCTCTTTGCAGAGTGAAAATACAGTGTCACTGTCTCTTCTGTTGCCACGTATCCAAAATTTAATGGAACTATATATACTTCTCCATCATCATAAAACCCCACTCTGGCACAAATGCATTCGTCCATCACTTTTAACATTTCATTTCTATCGATTACAGCTCTATCTAATCGTCTCATAAATTCTCCCTTCTCATTACATCTTATTATACTCTTAATTTCTCCAATTTTTGTAATATTATTAATAAATACAACAAAAAACCCCCATGCCTTAATCACACAGAGGTTAGTTCTATTCTATGCTACCTTAGATGCTACATCGATAGCTTTCTTTTCATTCATCTTATGCAGTCCCATCAATGCTGCTACCAATACCGCGATTGCCACTAAGAAGCTTATTACCCAACTGGTTGTTAGACCAGCAACTAAATAGCCTACCAAACATGCGGCTCCAACTAGCATTACGTATGGAATTTGCGTTCTCACATGATCGATATGATGGCATCCAGCTCCTGTTGAACTTAAAATTGTGGTATCAGAAATCGGTGACATGTGATCTCCAAGAACCGCACCTGCCAACGTTGCCGATAACGATACGATTAACAATTCTGGCGCTACGCTCGACAATGCATCTGCGACAATCGGTATCAAAATTCCAAACGTCCCCCAAGATGTGCCTGTAGAAAATGCTAGTACACTTGCAACCACAAAAATTATGGCAGGGAGCAATGCTGGTGGCATATTTGAACTTTCTACGAGCCCGCCTACGTATGGTCCAGTTGATAAAAGATCACGGCATACTCCACTGATAGTCCAAGCAAGTGAAATTCCAAACGTCCCCCAAGATGTGCCTGTAGAAAATGCTAGTACACTTGCAACCACAAAAATTATGGCAGGGAGCAATGCTGGTGGCATATTTGAACTTTCTACGAGCCCGCCTACGTATGGTCCAGTTGATAAAAGATCACGGCATACTCCGCTGATAGTCCAAGCAAGTGTTAAAATTATAAATGCTGGAACCATAGTTTTGATTCCTACCGATATTCCGTTCATAAATTGCGTAAAGGTAATTACACGCCTAGGGATTAGCAAAATAAAAGTCGCTATCAGCGTCACAAAGCTGCCTATCGCCAGCGCAAGCCCCGCGTCAGTGTTTCCAAATCCTTCTGCAATGGTCATTCCCCCTGCAAAATATCCTCCTACATATAGCATAGAGATTGTGCAAAAGATTATAAGGCACATAACTGGTATAAATTAGTTGTATAAATGCTTCCATTCCATCTAGCCCGACGTCATCTAGCTGACTTATTACAGACGCAGCCCAAGACGAAACCGGAGCTATTATACAGATTGGAGCTGCCGTTGCATCTATTATGTATGCTAATTTTGCTCGTGATATTTTGTATTTATCTGTTACCGGTCGCATTACTGTTCCTACGGTTAGGCAGTTGAAGTAGTCGTCGATAAATATCAACGCACCCAAAGCCGATGTTGAAAGAGCCGCGCCTCTTTTGGAAGTAATCTTTTTGCTTGCCCACTCTCCATACGCTTTTGATCCACCAGCCATAGTTACGATCGCAACTAATGCGCCTAGCAATGCTAGAAATATAATTATCGAGGCGTTTGCACCTATTTTTTCCGCACTGAGTCGAATTGTTATATCTATGGTTTCTGCAATGCCACCGCCCGTGTTATATGCGTATATGAATGTTCCCGATAATATCCCTATTAGCAATGATGAGATTACCTCTTTTGTTAGAAGTGCCAGCCCGATTGCTATAAGGGGGGGCAGTAGTGATAGTGCCCCAACGTCTATTGCTTCCATGATTTAATGTCCCCCTTTAACTTTTTCCAAATATTCGTACGCTACATTAATTTCACGCATTCTATTTTCCGCCATTGTAATATAGTCTATTGGTTTATCTTTATAATTATCTGGGTGATATTCTTTAGCCAATGTGCGATAGGCTTTTTTTATCTCCGCAAAGGTGGCATCTGCCGACACACCCAATATCGCTGTATATTTTTTAATGAGATTTTCTTGCGGTTCTGCATTAAAGTCGGCGTTAGCGCTGTATTCTCCTGTTGCTTGCATTTGAAGGAATTTAAACTCTGATGCAGAGATTCCCATTGTTGCAGCAATTTGCCTTAAAAAATCTTCCATTGCACTAGTTATTGTTCTATCCTCTTCTGACGCTATTAACATTAACATAAATAGAAGTTGATTGCGCACAAGATGATTATAGTTATTGGCGATAAAGCTTGCAAACTCTACATATTCATCTTTATTGTTTTTTCCAAATTCAAAGGCATCTTTATATTCATTTATATTTTCAGAACTTAATCCAAAAAAATCTCCAATATAAACTCGAATTTTTCGAATTTCTTCTTTCGTTACTTTGCCATCGAATTTAGCTATAATTCCGCTTAATGCAAAGACCGAGGCAAGCAATTGATTCTTTCCTACAAAGGCTGGATGAGTACGTATTTCTTTTCGCAAGTTAAATACTTTATTTGGCAACAAACCTGCAAACAGCACCAAAAACGGATACATAAAGATCAGAATTGCTCCTATTACAAAGGCAAGCATACTCTTTCTTTTGTACATTATAACAGACCCACCTATAAATGCTATAACCACCTTAAAGAATAGCACAAAAATATTGAAAACACCCACTCCTATATTAAATAATAATCCTATAATAAACTCCATCGCTACTCCTTACTTCGCAAAGTACTCTGTCAACTTACCCTTTGAGCCTTCACGATCTTCTAGCAAATCATCTAGTGTAAAGAATACACTACCATCTACTTCGTTATATTTTTTATTTACATCTAATTGCTCTACAATTTCTTTTGCAACAACATCTTTGTATAATGCCTGCCCAATATATAAATCGACATCTGTTCCAAGTACTTCGTTGTTCCACCAGCTGACCAACGTTTCGTAGTCCGCAGCCTTATGGCCCTGTTCCCAATAGATTTGTGGTACAATATAGTCTATCCACTCATTTTTAATCCACATTCTGGCATCTGCATACACGTCGTAATATGCTTGCCCTCCGTTTGTTGCCGAACCTGATATGTCATATAAATCATTTTTCCAAATTCCCATCGGGCTTATTCCAAATTCCACATCAGAATCTATTTCTTTTATTAGCTCACTTACTCTTTTTACCATGTCATTTACATTGTATCGCCTTTGCTCCGCAACTTTGCCATCCCCATTTTCACCTTCTGGCAACGGGTATCCTGCTGGATAAAAATAATCATCGAAATGAATGCCATCTACATCATAATTTCTAATAATTTCCTCTATTGTGTTTTCTATATGCACCTTTACAATTTCTAACTCCGGATTATAATACATCGCATCATTATAGACAAAAATCATAGACGGGTCTAGTCGTGCTGGATGCGATACAGCTAGGTCTTCAAAATCAAGCCCTGCTTTACTCACTCTATATGGATTTAGCCAGGCGTGTACTTCTATATCTCGCTTATGCGCTTCTTTTATTGTAAATTCGAGTGGGTCATACCCTGGATTTTTGCCTTGAACTCCCGTTAACACGTTTGAATATGGATTAATTTTTGATTCATATAATGCATCTGCTGTTGGCCTAACCTGAAACATCACCGCATTGATTCCAACCTCTTTTAGCTCATCTAGATAATTTACCATTTCTTCTTGCTGCAATAGAGGGTCGCCTATGTTCTTTGGAAAATCTATGTTAGCAACGGTGCTTATCCATATTCCTCTCATAGGTTCATCTTTTGCGTATATGTTCATTGATGATGCAACCGTTAACAACGATGTAAGTAAAAATAATTTGCCTTTCATTTTGTTTCTCCTTTTCTTAATGCACAAATTTTCTTTTGTACTGTTAAATCATGATAATTGTGATTGCTATTAATACTGCTGCAATATTTATTCTACTACAAAGCTTCGGATTTTGAAAGAGTTTTTTCTGAAAAAAGTAGTTGCGGAACTTTTCACTAAATAAATTTGCAACATTGCAAGTTCTTTATATTTACTTCATAAATTTATTCTGATATAATTGTTATTACAAAACATAAATAATGTTCAAAGGAGTGAGCTCATGACCAAAAAATATTTTACTTATTTTATACTCATCATCAACTCTATTTTCATTATATTTCCGATATTTTGGATGATCTCTATTTCATTTCGGCACAATGGTGACATATTTAGTTACCCCGTAAAATTATTGCCTCCCGAATTTACATTGGAAGCATACATAAAAGTTTTAAGCGATAAGAAAATCATGACCTATTTCTTTAATAGCTACTTTAATGGAATAGTTGTTACATTGATTTCAACATTTATAGGAATCATGGCTGCATATGCAGTTAGTAGATATAATTTCAAAGGAAAATATTGGTTTAATTCTTTTGTAATTTCTACTCAATCCATTCCTCAAGTCATATTAATTATTCCATTTTTTATATTAATGGTTGCATACAATTTATATGATACACGAACCGGTTTGCTTAGTGCCTTCATTTCATTTGCACTTCCTTATACAATTGTTATGCTAGTTGGATATTTCAATTCCATTAGCAAAGAGTTAGATGAGGCGGCACGCATTGATGGCGCAAGCGAACTTAGAACTTTATGGACCGTTCTTGTTCCTATTGCGAGACCGGGTATAGTTTCTACTATGATTTACACTTTTATTCTTGTATGGAATGAGTATATATTAACAATGACCCTAATTAGAGATGATGCGTTGAAGACTTTCCCTATCGGCATTGCGCTCTTAAAAGGAGAGGCTGCTTATGATTGGAATGTGCTTATGACGATGTCATTGCTTGCTAGCGTACCAGTGCTTATTTTATATTTATTTGGTCAAAAAGAATTTATTGGAGGCATCGGTGCAGGTGCAATTAAAGGTTAATTTGATAAATTGGAGGAATTTAATATGAAAAAATTTTGGAGACTAATTTTATCTGGAATCATGATGGCTTCTTTGGCCGGGTGTTCTGCTGATTCTGAAAGCGGCGATGTTGTTGAATTAGAATTTATGCAATGGTGGTCGACCGAAGATGGTGGCGACTCCGTAACTTCATTAATTTCAGAATTTGAGGCTGCCCATCCTGATATAAAAATTAAGCTGGTAACTTTGCCGTTTGGAGAAGTTCGTACACAAGCGATCGCTTCTAGAGTGTCCAAATCTCTCCCAGATGTTATAGCAATGAATCCACCATGGGCTCGCGAATTTTATGATTTAAACATGATTGCGCCGCTGGATGATTTGATGGCTGCTGACCCAACATTTGACAAATCAGCATTTATGCCAACTTCTCTTACACCAATAGATGGCCATACTTATTTGCTACCCGTCACTACCTCTGCCTTTTATTTATATTACAATGACACAATGTTTGCCAATGCTGGCCTTGAGCTTCCTAAGACATGGGCCGATATCACTTCGGCAGCCAAGGCATTAACAGATCCTTCCAAAAATGAGTATGGCTTTACTCTTACTTTGGCAGAACAAGAAGCTTCGAATGGCTCTATACTTAGTATATATCCTCTCCTTTATGCGCTTAATGGAAGAACATTTGTTGATGGGAAATTTACTGTTGAAACTCCAGAGATGTATCAAGTATTTTCGCTTCTTCAACAACTTTTAGATGACGGAAGTTTGTTACCCGGCACTACAAGCCGCAGTGAGTTTCAAAATATGGAGCTATTTAGCGTTGGCAATGTTGGAATGATGATTTCTCCCGATTTACATATGATGACTATTACTGACAGAAACCCTGATCTTGATTTTGGACTGATGCCTCTTCCAACATTTGACGGAACTGGCCAACCTGAGCTGCGACACCACGGGTGGGATATAGCTATTTCGAGTACTTCGGAACATAAAGAAGAGGCTTGGAAATTCATTTCATTTTTGACTAGTAAAGAAAACAACGAAAAGCTGTGTGATGCGCTTTTAAAAATGCCTTCCAGATATGATTCTGAAATAACTTGGACTGATCAATTTCCGCAAGATCTTATCACCCTCGACTCACTGAACAATCTCAATATGGTAGAAGAGCTAATGCTTATGCCAAATTCTAGCGCTTGTTGGGTCGCATTAACTAAGGCTGGCGCTGCTGTTATTCAGGGCAGCATGTCTGTTGAAGAAGCTCTTGCCAGTGTTCAAACAACTTGGAATGCTACTCTAAATCAATAGGAGGCTCTCCCTATGAAAAAAATACAGAAAAATCATAAGCTATTAACTAATTTAACGCCTTTGTTTTTCTTGGCACCTGCAATTATATTGCTCGTCGCTGTAATTCTATATCCCGTATGTAAAGTTATTCAATATAGCTTCATCGACAATATCATCAATGATAATTATACGTACGTTGGCTTCGATAATTATATTACCGTATTAACTGACTCTCGTCTGGTACCAATGATTTCTTTTACATTGCTATTTACCATCGTGAGTGTTCTGGCTCATACAGTAATAGGAATTTTATGTGCAGTACAACTAAATGTTAAAATTAATCCCAAAGCACTAGCCATATTTCGTGTAATCTATGTTTTGCCTTGGTTATTTACTGCTGCAGTAGTGGCTGTAATATGGCAGCTGATGCTTAATCCACAAGGCGTAGTCAATTCTTTGCTTAGTAGCATTAGCGGAACACAGGTGATAATTGATTGGCTCGGGAACCCCACACTTGCCGTTGTATCGTTACTCATCATTAATGCCTGGCGAGGCTACCCAACTTGCATGATAAGCTTTTTGGCCGGGCTACAAAATATTCCTGATTCAATTTATGAGGCAGCGCAGATGGATGGGGCCGGAAAAATTAGGCAGTTTTTTAGCATGACATTGCCCTCATTAAAAAACGTTATCTTAAGCGTTGGCATCCTCGATGCAATATGGACTATGAATTTATTTCCGTTGATTTGGTTGACTACCGGAGGCGGTCCGTTGGGTGCAACAGAGACGTTGGCAACTTTGATATATAGACTTTCATTTGTGGAGTTTCAATTTGGTCCTGCTTCTGCATTGGCAGTAATGGGATTAATTTTAAGTATGGTTGGTGTTGGTATTTATATGAAAGTCCAAAGAAATGTAGATTGATTATAATGAGTATGCTTAGCATGCTCTTTTTTATTTCGCCAACCCCTTGGCTTTTTTGGAAATTTAAGTTAAAATTAATCTTGGCAGCAACTCTATTGCCATAATAATTAATTTCTATAGAAAGAGAGGATAGCGAGGAGTCGCATGTTCCTTGCTAATATTTTATGAGTCAAATCGATTTAACCAAAATTCCACATATACTGGAACTTAACCGAGTTAAGAGAGCTTATACAGGTGGCAAGCTTTTAGATGAATGGCAACGACTAGAAAATCCACAAGACGGTAATTTTAGTGAAGAATTTCTAATTTCAACAGTAGAAGTAACAAATGAAAATAAGGCTTCTGATGAAGGATTAAGCAAGATTATTCTTCCTGATGGCGAAACAATTACACTTTCTAGATTGATCAAAGGAGACTACCTAGGATATCTGGGTGCCAAATATGCCGATCAACAAGACGTTCGCGTTTCTGCCAGAGTTGGCGATACAACTGTTCGTCACGTGCTTCAATGTCATCCAGACACCGAATTTGCACAAAAATACCTCGACTTTCCTAATGGCAAAGCAGAAGCTTGGTATATTGTGGAAACACGTAGCATAAACGGTTCTGAACCTTGCTTATATGCGGGATTTAAAAAAGGCGTTACTAAAGAACAGTGGAAAGAACTATTTGATAAGCAAGATATCCCTGCAATGTTAGAATGCATGCATAAAATCCCTGTTCACAAGGGCGGAATGTATTTTGTAGATGCTGGTGTACCACATTGCCTAGGCCCTGGAAGCGTATTCTTAGAAGTTCACGAACCTTGTGACTACACATTTAGAGTTGAGAAATATTATTTGCCAGAGCGCACATTCTCTGACTATGAAATGCATTATGGCCTAGGATTCGAAAAACTGCTAGATGCGTTCCACTATGACACTTACACTTACGACGAAATGCTTGCTAAATGTGCACTTAGCGAAACCAACTTATTTAAGACTGACAAAGCTAGAATCGATGAAGTTGTGAGCTATGCTCAGGCAAAAAGATTTAAGGTTGACAAATATACTTTTAGCGAAGCTATAGACGTGCCTTATTTTGATGGTCATCGAATTGCAATTACTGTTAAAGGTCAATGTAAATTTAATACAGGAGAATATGCTTGCACTGCCGAACAAGGACGTGGAGTATTCTTACCTCATGGCATCAAAAACTTAACACTAGAGCCAGTAGAGGGCGAAACTATTGTACTTGTTTGCTATCCGCCTGCAGAATAAATTTACGCTTCCCCTTATGTGAGCGCAAATGCCACAGCGGGGGCTTATTAATGCTTTTATAACTTTGGAGGTACTATGAAATATTATTTGGCTATTGACGTAGGAACAACAAATTGGAAAGCCGCAGTATATGACCAAGTCGGCAAATTAATTGCAATAGAACGTGTTGCCACCAAAACGCACCTCGATGCTTCTGGATATAGCTATTATAATCCTATAGAAATGTGGGACGATATTAGCAAGCTCTGCAAAGCTGTTACTGCCAAAGTGGCGCAGCCCATTTCTGCTGTATCTGTAACTAGCATTGCAGAAGCAGTGGTTGGCGTGGATAAAAATGGTAAAGTTTTGGGCGACATCATCGCTTGGTTCGATACTCGTAGTATAAAAGAAGCAGAAGAGCTTAGAGAAAAACTGACTGCAGAAAAACTATATGAAATTACTGGCCTCGATGTAAATCCTATTTTTTCGTTGCCAAAAATCATGTGGATACGAAAACACTGGCCTGAAGTTTATCAAAATGCTTATAAATGGCTACAAATGGGAGATTACATGCTTTTTTGCCTAACGGGAGAATGTGTAACTGACTATACATTTGCATCGCGCACACTTGCTTTTGATGTTGTGGCAAATGAGTGGTCGAGAGAAATATTAGATATGGTCGATGTGCCTGTAGACATGCTACCAAGAGTATGCCAAAGTGGCACGACAATCGGTACAATTAGCTCTGCCGTTGCTGAATTAACTGGAATTACTGCAGGGGCCAAAGTTGTCGTTGGTGGAAATGATCATCCTTGCGCATCCATTGCGGCAGGTGCGATTAGAGGCGACAAAATATTGGATAGCTCTGGGACTGCAGAATCATTTATCTACATTTCCAAAAAAGATGCCGTGCCTAACATGACTTTTGAAGGTCAACGCACTTGCAGATATTTGCAAAAAGATAGATACGCACTTTGGGGCGGAATTATTTGCTCTGGTCGAAGCTTTGACTGGGCATATGAAATTTTAACGTCTTCTGAATGCTTTGGCATTAAGCAAGATGAGTATAGTTATGCGCAAATATTGGCACAGCTAGAAAACGAAAAGGGTGCCGAAAAGGGCTTACTGTTCTATCCGCATATGCGAGGTGCTGGTGCGCCATATTGGAATCCAAAAGCTTCTGGCTCGTTTGTTGGGCTTCGCGATACGCATTCTGCCAAAAACATGCTTCGAAGCGTACTAGAAGGACTTTCTATGCAAGCCAGAATGATTGTCGATATGGAAGAAAAGCTTGCAGGAGTGAATGTAGAATCTCTATGCGTTGTTGGCGGAAGCTCCCATAACAAAGTTTGGCAAACTATTAAGGCAAGCGTTACCAACAAAGATATCGAATTGTGCTTTGAAGCCGAAGCAACATCTCAGGGTGCAGCAATGCTGGCTGCTATCGGTGACGGTATGTATAAGGATATAGAAGAGGTATCCGAAATGCTTGCTAGCAAAAATATAATTATCCATCCAGATCCAAAAATGGTTCCTATTTATGACGAGATATATCAGATTTATAAAGAGGGCTATGAATCTATGAAAAATTTTAATACTCAGCTCTATAATATTCAAGAAAAATTTAGGGGGTAACCAATGTTAATAACTTTAAAAGAAATTTTTAAATATGCAGGCGACAATGTCGCTATTGGTGCATTTAATATTCACAACCTAGAATTTATCAAAGGCGTAGTCCAAGCAGCAGAAGAAACCCAGCGTCCTGCTATTATGATGATTAATGAGGCAGTTTTAAAATATGGCGGAATCGAAATATTGGGTGGTGCAGCCATTGCAGCGGCTAAGAAGGCAAGCGTTGACATGGCCGTTATGGTTGACCATGGCGAAGATATCGATTTTCTCAAAAAATGTATAGATTTTGGTTTAGATATTATGTTTGACGGATCTCACTTGCCATTTGAAGAGAATATCAAACTTACCAAAATGATGGCAGATTATGCGCATTCACACAATCGTTCCATCGAAGGCGAAATTGGTCAGCTGGGGCTTAGTGAAGATGGAGATGAAGAAACTGAACAAAAAATTACTTCTGTAGAAGAGGCTGTTACATTTGCATCAAAAACCGATATCGATGTTCTAGCAATCTCTGTTGGAAATGTTCATGGATTTTATAAAGGTGAGGCAAAGATTAACGTGCCACGCATTAAAGAAATTAGTTCTGCACTAGAAAAAATGCCTATAGTAATGCACGGTGGCTCCGACATTCCTTCTGAAATTATGCGCGCTTCTATTCAGGCCGGCATCAAAAAATTTAATATAGCCACAGATCTAAAACACGCATATGCGCTAACAATGTATGATCTTATGCACCAAGACACAATGCCTATTCAACCATTGCAATTATTTCCTGTAGTTGCAGATGCTGTTGCCGCGGTAGCAGCAGAAAAAATCAAGATATTTAGTTCGGAGGTTTAATTTATGAAATTAGCTTGTGCGGTATCAACTTATCCAACATCGTTTGGACCTATCGTATTTAAAGATGGTAATCTTAAAGAAAATTTTGACTTGATGAAAAAATATGGCTACCAAGGAATGGACCTTTTTATCAAAAAAACTTCTAGAGAGCAATTGCTAGAATACAAGAAACTTATTAAGGATTATGGAATGGATGTTGTAACACTTTTTGCCATATATTTAGGAGAAAGTGGAGTTAAGCTTTCTGAAAAAGATCCTGCTCTTCGCAGACGCAATGTTGATTTGATGAAAGAGCAGCTAGATAATGCAAAGGAACTTGATTCTGTTGGACTTGGACTTGGATATATTAGAGGAGCTCACTCAGAAGATGAGACAGAAGCCGATGCTAAGAAGAGAATAGCAGAAGCATTATATGAAATTGGCGACTATGCAGCTCAAATTGGTTCTACTATTTTGTTAGAGCCTATCAATCGCTACGAAATAAACACTATTAATAAAGCCACTGATGCGGTCGATTTTATTAAAGAGAACAATCTAAAGGGCGTAACTCTCCAGCTTGATATGTTTCACATGAACATCGAAGACAAATCTATCCCTTATGCTATCGAATATGCAAAGGGGCTAATATCCAATCTTCACGTATCGTCTAGCAATAGATATGCAGTGGGAACTGGTCACTTTGACTTTGCAGAAGTTACTGCAGCGCTTAGAAAAGTGGGTTATGATGGATTTTTGACATTAGAAGCGTTTTCTACAGATGCTGATGAAACACTCAGAATGACTGCAGAAAATTTGAAAAAATATTTATAGAAAGCGAGGATAGCAAGGTGCCTTGTTGCTCCTTGCTTATATTTCATGATTTATACGATTAAAAACGATCACCTGACAGCGCAGATCAATTCACTCGGTGCGGAGCTTATTAGTGTACAAAATAATGACGGCAAAGAGTATATCTTTCAACCTTCTGAAATATGGGTTGGTCAATCTAAAAATTTGTTTCCAAACATTGCTTTAGCAAAAGATAACTATACTATAATTCGAGGCAAACAATATCCTATGAATCAGCACGGTTTTTTGAAAAATATGGAAATGGAAGTAGTTTCCCAATCTGCTGATAGTATTGCATTTAAATTGACTGATAATGCCGAAACTGCCCAATTTGTGCCATATAAATTTACAGTAATTATCGAATTTGCAGTTGTAGATGATACTGTTATTCAAACCTATAAGGTAAGCAATCACGAAGATGAGGCTATGTATTTTGGAATTGGTTGCCACACCGGCTTTGCTACTGCTCCTGATAGCTTTGTGGATTTTGGCACTAATAATAATATAACCGAGCTAATTCGAGAAAACATGCAATATATGACCGGCGAGACAAAACCTTATCCTTTAGAAAACGGCAAAATTTTTGTGACCCCTAAATATTTTTCAGATGGGGCACATATATTAGAAGGTTTTGATAATAAAGAGTTGACGCTTATCAATCCTTCACTTGAAAGTAGTGTAAAAATTAATTTTGCGGATTTCACTTATATCACATTATGGAGTACTACAGATGCGGAGACAGTTTTATGTATGATGCCTTGGTGCGCATTACCTGATGCTATCGATTCAACTCATATTTTTGAAGAGAAAAAAGGCAATGTAATGTTAGAAGGACATAAAATTTTTATTGCTAAGCAAGTGTTTACATTTAATGATTTATAAATCTTTTCTCCTCCTGCGGGAGGGGTTCAGTATTGGTCTCCTTTAATAAAGCAATAAAATCATCTTCTGGAAGAGGCCTACTAAATAAGTATCCCTGAATTGTATTAAACCCTAATTGTTTTAGAATTTTCAATTGCTCATTTGTCTCTACACCTTCTACAACTGTATGGACATTCAATTTATGACTCATCATAGCAATAGTCTCTAAGATAAACGATGCCTTCTCATTTTCAGCTAGACTATTTACCAACGATTTATCGATCTTAATTTCGTGAACTGGAATATCTTTTAGCAATGTGAGGCTAGAATAGCCTGCTCCAAAATCATCGAGTGATAGCTTTAATCCTTTGTCTTGCAAATCTATTAGAGTCTCGTATATATATTTGATATCTTCGTGATGAGCTGTTTCTGTAAATTCCAAGCAAAGCCTTCCGGGATCGATATCATATTCTTTCACTAATTTAGTGATGTACGCTTTAAATTCTGGGTCCTCTAAATGCCTCATAGAAACATTTACAGAAACTAATATATCCAAATTATGCTTATTTATATATTCGCAAGCCTTACGCCATACATACTTATCTAACTCTATAATATACCCATTTTTTTCAAATTCCGGGATAAATTCTATTGGGCTTATTAACTGCTTTTTCTGAAAATTCCATCTAACCAACGCTTCTGCCCCATTGATTAATCTTTTCGTAGGATCATATTTAGGCTGATAGTATACTTCAAACTCTTCATTTTGTAGCGAAGAATGGAAATGATTTATCAAATTTTTGCTATTTTTTTCTTCTAATGTTAACTTAATTTCCTCATCCTTTAGCAAATATTCTAAATTGGCTATTGCCTTTGTTAGAAACAGAGCACGTTCTCGTCGCCTTACACTGTCATCGATATCTTTAATAGACAACAGAAATTCTCGCAATACGCCATTTTCATATCGAGTCGCTTTAGCTGTAAGCTTCATGTATCGATCCATGGGATGTACTTCATTTTGATATATTATACTTCGTGCAGAATATTCTCCCAGCCCCATCGCTACATGTGGTACTTCTAGCCAATCTTTTAGATTAATTTTTTCTGTAGAGCTTAATAAATCTAGCGGCACTATTTCTTGAAAATAATCATAGTCTATAGATTCTCCCGTTCTACAAATAGCAAGTCTATCATTGCTACTGCTTCTTAGAGTAACGTTATTTTTTTGCACATTCACTAGATATTCTGCTATATATTCTGAGTATTCTAATATGCTTATCTCTGATATTTTTTGATGATATCCCATAATAATAATTTTATCTGACAATCGTTTATATATGCGACCTCCTGTTCGTAACCACTCGGTCTTACCCGAGTCATCTGTCCAAGGGTATACTATTTCGGACTCATCCAATACTGTATTATTAACAATTTTTGTTATTATTTCATCTACTAAAAATCTATACTCCTCTTGAATTCCAGTATACCAATGTTCAAAAATTTCTGTAGGACTTACTCTTTCCAACCATTTTTGATCGTTTATCAAAGAAATCATAGAGTATAGCTTATGAGGCTTCCCTTTTTCTATTTCGCATTTCCACAATTCAACTATATCACTATGAATTTTAAATCTTTTCTTATTTTGCATCTGATGACTCCCACTTTCTTAATAGTCTATATAAATATATATGCAGAATCTTAATTCATATATAACAAAAAGATTCTAGCTTATCCTAAGATATTTGCCATTAAATTGCATAAAAAAGACGCAGCATCCCGCGTCCTAATCTTCATGATTTTTCAAATGTTCACTGCAATACTCTTTGTTGCATTTAGAGCAATATCGAAATTCCATATCCTCATCATCTAGCTCGGTTTTGCCACACACTGAACATTTATGAAATGCGACTTTAATCACCTCTGGAGCTTTGGTTTTTTCCACTCGATTTGGATTTGGTGCGGCTGATGCTGGCTTGACATATGTTGTGCGTTTTCCCATCATCTTCCTTTCTTTCAATAGCGGTATAACAAAGAATATTATATATCCTGTCAAAGATGCTACAATTACCAACAATGTCGCTATTTTATTGGCAGACATCAAAACATCTGCGGCCATCAAGATTAAATACAAATACACCAAAAACTTTGCTTTGATCGGAATAAAAAAGTATAGATAAAAGCTCATGTTTGGCATCGATGTTGCCAGTGATAGCCATAACGAAGTATTTATATAGGTTCCAATATTTCCCGACATATCAAATATGGCACAAACTATAACAGTACAGATTACACTACTAAAATAATAAAAATTAAAATTAAATGTTCCCAGGGTTCTTTCTAAGCTAGTTCCTACCGAATAATATATTATTACCATTAATATAAACCACAGCGGGTCCATAGAGTTTGGAATAAATATAAAAGTGATTAATCTCCATATCTCTCCGCTTAATATGGCATCCCAATTAAACAGAAAATTGTAATATAGCGAAGGGTTTATCAGCGTTGCAAAAAACACTATTCCCTGCCCAAAAATTAAATAAAACATTAGATTTGGAATTGCATACTTACCAAATTTTCGCTCCAATTTATTTAAAAACTTCATAGTAACCTCCTTCTTTTGATTCTTATTCAAAAATTGCATAAACTATCGATAAATCATAAAATTATACCATAAAAAGTAATTTTTATATAGGCTTATTTCTCGATTTTTTGGGTTAGACTAATATCTAGTAACAGAAAGGTGTGAGAAGATGATCAAAATATATTATACTACAGATACTCATGGCGTCGTATTACCTATTAATTATGCAACAGGCAAAGCTTCGCCTCAAGGGCTTCTTGCTTGCAGTGCCGAATTTTTAAAAGAAGGCAATACTCTTATATTGGATGCGGGCGATACGATTCAGGGCTCTCCTTTCACAAAATATATGTGGGAAAATCTTGATGAATGTGTTATAGCAGAAGTATTGAATGCGGCGGGATATGATTATGTGACATTAGGCAACCATGACTTTAATTATGGCTATGATGCGTTAAGAAAGTATGTAGATACTCTAACAGCAAAATGCATTGTAGCCAATGTTGCTGACAAAACGGGTGAGCTCGAGCTATATCCATATTATATACATGAATTTGCCGATGGCACTGCAGTTGGAATTGTCGGTGCTGTTACTGACTTTGTTCCTGTTTGGGAAAAGCCTAAGCATCTTGAAAATATCGAAATCCAAGATGCCTTCACAAGACTCAAATCAACTTTGGCTCAGATTAAAGATAGATGCGATCTCACTATTTGCTTATATCATGGTGGTTTTGAATGCGATATTGCAACGGGCGAAGTACTAAGTACTACCATCGAAAATATATCCTACAAAATTTGTAAAGAGCTCGATTTTGATATTCTGCTTACCGGGCATCAGCACATGCCTATTGAAGGCGTAAATTTATTTGGCACCTTCACGATGCAGTTAAAGCACAATGCTGTTGACTACGGATATATAGAAGTTAACGGCTCTACTATTACTTCACAGGTGTGTACACCAGCAACTACGGATGTTGAAGTTCCTGCCAAACTACAAGCTATTCAAGATAAAATTAACGAATGGCTCGACCAACCTCTCGGAACATTTAATCAGCCTATTGCAGCAGAAAACAAGCTCACCCTAGCGTTAACTGGGTCGCTCCTTGCAAACTTCTGTAATCAGGTTCAATTGGACTTCACTGCAGCAGATTTTTCATGCACTGCTCTCGGCAATAATTTAATAGGATTTGACAAAGGTGTTACTATTAGAGATATAGTTGCAGCATATCAGTTTCCAAATACCCTGAAGGTTTTGGCTGTTAATTACGAGATTCTCAAGCAAGCACTCGAACGCGTTGCGCAGTATTATACTATTGCCAATGGCGTAGTCGAAATTTCTAGCAAATTTCTAAAGCCCAAAGTTTCTCACTACAACTATGACTTTTTTTCTGGTCTTCATTATACCATCGATATCACAAAACCTATCGGTTCCCGAGTTACGATAGATACTCCGCTAGATAAAAATAAGTTTTATACACTCTGCATGAGCGACTATCGTGCTACCGGAACGGGTGAATATGGCTTTTATAAAGATTGCAAGATTGTACACGAATATAGCAATGATCTGCAAGAACTCATTATTGAATATATTAGGCATCGCAAAACTGTTGACATAGATTCAACCCAGTATTTTACTATTAGACAATAAAAAAATGCCCATAAGGGGGCATCTATAGATATTTTGCAAGGACATCTATCGCATTTTTTTTGATAATAGGTGTTCCATGCTCCATCAGAAAATTTTCATTAAGCTCACTTGTATAGGCTCGACGCCCAAATTCATTTAATACGCTTATTAGTATACCTTGATCCGTATTAGTATTTTGATTGCTTGAAATGAGCAAAAAGTATTTATCTGTATATTTATATATACGACTTTCACCAAAGAATAAATGCTGTATTTGATGAGAGAGTGAACTAATTTCATCCAAATTATCAAATCGATACATTAAATATGCAGAATAATCCGGCATTGCTGGCTCAACTTCTTCAAACGTAAAGCTTTTGTCTTGCTCTTTAAATGTTCTGTGAGTTGGGCGCTCTCCTGTAAGTCCTAAACGCTCTTCTAGCTGCTCTGGATCACTAACTTTTGTCACCACAATCATAATACTATCTATGCTAAGAGGTACAGCTTCTATCATCAGAGGTACATTTTGTGCCTCAAATCCAAAATCTTCATAAGCTTTACTCATCATGTCTTGAAATAAATTTTGAGCTTTTTTTGAACCATATGCAAGTTCTGTAAGCTTTATATTTCTATCCATTAAATCCTCTTGGTTCAAAGTAATACGGATTTGTGTGTCACTAATTTTTTCTATTTTCATGTTTGCACGATCCTTTCTAATCAAAAATGCTAGCTCGTGTTACTACATATATAGTATAAATTAAGAAATAACAAATGTAAAGAGTTTAGACTATTATATGATTATAACTTAATAATTATTTATAAAAGGTGATAAAATGAAAAAAATTGAAATAATTTGTGTAGGAAAATTGAAAGAAAAGTTTCTAACTGCTGCGTATTTTGAATATAATAAACGGTTAAGCTCGTATTGTAAATTGACTTCTATTGAGCTTGCTGATGAAAAAATTGCCGTTCATGCATCTTCAAAAGATGAAGAAATTTTTAAAGATAGAGAAGGTGATAGGATATTAGCAAAAATTACTAATAATGCATTTGTCATTGCCCTTGCCATAGAAGGACAAATAATGACTTCTCCCGAGTTTGCTGCATACTTAGATGAGATCTATCTGCGAGGTGCAAATCATGTTGTCTTTGTAGTAGGAGGTTCTGTGGGACTTTCTAGCAAAGTTCTTGCTAGGGCAAACTTAAAATTGAGCTTTTCCAAAATGACATTTCCGCATCAATTATTTAGAATTATGCTAATTGAGCAAATTTATCGAGCATTTAAAATTTCAGCAAACGAAGTTTATCATAAATAATACCCATTATAAGGAGGATTTTTTATGGCATTGGATATGACCAAAGGTAATCCACTCAGACTATTGCTTGTATTTTCTATTCCATTGATAATAGGAAATATTTTTCAGCAAATTTATGCTATTGTGGATACTATTATTGTAGGAAAATTTGTAGGAGCATTAGCACTAGCTGGAGTTGGAACTACTGGCGCTATATTCTTCTTAGTAAATACATTAATTATAGGTATGACTAGCGGCTTCTCTATCTTGATTTCTCAACGCTTTGGTGCGCAGGACACAAAAGGTGTTCGATATGCAGTTGCCTCAGCTATTATATTGACAATCGGCATCACTATCATCGTAACATTCTTGATGCTTTTTCTTATAGATCCTTTGCTTGAATTGATAAATACACCTGCTGACATATATGGTTACGCAGATACTTATATTACTATTATTATATTGGGAATTTTTACTCAAACTTTTTATAATATGGCAGCAGGTATTTTGCGAGCAATCGGCGATAGTCGAACTCCAATATATTTTTTAATTCTTGCTTGTATCATCAACATTGTACTCGACTTACTATTTATCCTACAATTTGACCTAGGTGTTGCAGGAGCAGCATACGCTACCAATGTTGCTCAGGGAATTTCTGCTTTGCTTTGCGTCATTTATAGCTACACAAAATTTAATTTACTTAAATTGAAAAAAGATGACTTCCAAATTCCTAAAGAATATTTTATCACTCACTTAAAAATGGGAATACCGATGTCTATACAATATTCCGTACTGTCTCTGGGCATCATGATTGTGCAAGGAGCAATTAATAGCTTTGGGTCTTTATATATAGCAGCATATACAGCCGCTAATAAGGTTCTCAATCTTTCATTGCAACCACTCCTCACCTATGGCGTTGCCTTAGCAACCTATGTGGGCCAAAATAAAGGAGCGCAAAACTTTCAGCGAATAAAAAACGGGGTTAATACTGCAGTTGCCATGAATATTATTACCAGTATCATCATATGGCTCATTTTAACTCTATTCTCCAGAGACTTACTTAGCCTATTTTTAGATGAATCTGCGACAGAAATGCTAGATAATGCGGTCATGGTACTAAATTATGTATCTCCATTCTATGCCGCTGTTGGATTTATATTTATTTATAGAAATACCATACAGAGCATGGGGAGACCTCTTGTACCAATGGTTTCTGGAGCTATGGAACTTACTGCTAGAATTATTGTAGCATATACATTGCCAAGCTGGATTGGTTTTGCTGGTATTTGTTTAGCAGATCCGATAGCTTGGATTGTTGGCGCCATTCCGCTGATCATTGCCTACTATAGAGAAATGAATAAAATTTTTAAACATTAGCAAATCAACCAATTTCTATGCCTTGTCCCCCTTGATTAAATATATGAAATTGATAAAATTAAGTATTGCAAATAGTTGTAATACTTATCAACAATAATTTGGAGGACTTATGAATATCAGAACAATTACAGTAGGCAATATGGGAGAGCAATGCTATTTATTGATAGATGACAATCATGATGCTGTTATGGTTGATCCTGGAGATGATGCAAATATTTTGTTACATGAATTAGAAGCAGCAGATGCTACATTGAAAGCAATTCTCATTACTCATGGACATTTTGACCACATTGCTGCAGTAGAAGAGATACGAGCAAAAACTGGTGCAAAAGTGATTGCTCACAAGGAAGGAAAACGATACCTTACTGATCCAACTTATAACCTATCCAACATGATTGGTAAAAACATTTCATTTGAAGCCGATATGTATGTTTCTGCCAACGAAGAGATCAAACTCAATGATTCGGAGTTAACATTTAAGGTGCTCTATGTCCCTGGACATACTTCAGATGGAGTGGCTTTTTATCACGCAGCAACAGCCACATTGTTTGCAGGAGATATCATTTTTCGAAATAGTGTTGGACGAACAGACCTTCCTGGCTCTAATACATTGCAGTTATTAGAGGGAATCAAATCTAAAATCTTTAAACTACCTGATGCCACACTTATATATCCAGGGCATGGCTTAAGAACAACCGTCGGCTTTGAAAAAAAAAATAATACATTTGTAAAATAAAGAAATAAGGGATTGGGATTAATTGCCTAATCCCTATTATATTTTAAGGAGTAACTTATGAAAGTAAATTGTAATCTTCCAAATAAGACACAAGAGTTTTATGAACTTGCAAAATTATTTGAAAATCATCTTGATAAAAATAGTATTTTAGAAATAAATATTACCAAAAATATAATAATTTTAAAATTCGTGAATAAATATATAAAGATTGAAAAAAATTTGGTATGCTTGGATACAATCAGTATTAAACGAGAAATTTATACAATTTTAAGCACACAAGCTGCAGTGAAATTACCCTGGGGAATTTTAACTGGAGTGAGACCTACAAAAATCGTGCAAAAACTTTTGAAAGAAGGACAACCAGTTGAAAAAATTGAACAAACATTACGACATAAATATTTAATTTCTGATAATAAAGCTCGTTTAGCAATAGAAGTAGCTTTAGTCGCAAAACAAATACTTGATAAAAATAAAGCAACTGACCTTAGCTTATATATCAATATTCCATTTTGTCCTTCACGATGCAGTTATTGCTCGTTTCCATCATTTACTCTCACATTAAAGCAGCATAAAGTAGACGACTATCTTACAGCATTAGCAACAGAAATTTCAGCAATAACTAATAATTTAGATCCAAAATACCAGATTAAAAATATTTATATAGGTGGTGGTACCCCTACCTCTTTGAGTGCAAAACAGCTACAATTTTTGATGGCTCATATCGATAAAAATGTTGATATGTCATCAGTAACCGAATACACTGTAGAAGCTGGTAGACCTGAAACTATTACTGCAGCAAAATTAGCGATTTTTAAAAAGTATCATGTTGATAGAATTTCCATTAATCCCCAGACTTTTACTCAAAATACACTAGACTTAATAGGTAGAAATCATAATGTAAAAGATATTTATACAGCAGTTGACCTCGCACGAAAAATTGGAAATTTTGACATAAATATGGATATAATTTTAGGCTTGCCCAATGAAACTATAAATAATATTACACACACTATTACCACACTTGCAGATCTTTCGCCTGAAAATATAACTATACACACAATGGCAATCAAATCTGCTTCCGCATTAAAACAACAAAACTACAAGGCTGATGAAAGTGCCATTAAAGCCATGATTGATTTTTCACAGCAACAAATGATACGTATGGGATATAGACCATACTATATGTATAGACAAAAAAATATATTAGGTAATTTTGAAAATGTTGGCTATACCAAACCTAATAAAACTTGTATCTATAATGTTCAAATCATAGAAGAAGCACAAACTATTCTTGCCTTAGGTGCAGGAGCCAGCAGTAAATTTATAGCAACTCAAAATCGATTTATTAATGTGAAAGGAATAGAAGAATACATTGCAAGAATCGACGAAATGATTTCCAAAAAGCAATCTCTTCTATTGGGAGGCTAAGATATGAAACCAAAATCACTTTTGGCTCAGTATATGTGGAAATATAAACTGGGCTATTTATTCGGTATCACTTTCCTATTAATCACAAATTTAGGTCAAATGTATGTACCCAAAATTACAGGCGAGCTTACCGATGGATTAACATATGGAACACTAAATTTAGAAGGTGTTCAAAAAATTACTCTCAGCTTTATAATAATTGCATTCACAATTTTCATTGGCAGAATTTGTTGGAGAATCGGCCTAATTAAAACATCTAGAAAAATTGAAAGAGATCTCCGTGCAATACTATTTCATAAATTTCTTAGACTGGATGTAACATATTTCAATTCTCATAAAACTGGAGAACTTATGGCATATGCAATAAATGACATTGGTGCCGTTAAACAAATGACTGGTATGGGTATTGTATTGCTATACGATGCATTTATTTTATCTGGAATGGTTATATACAACATGTTTATGGAAGTAAATATTGAGCTAACTTTAATTACGCTTATCCCAATGTTTCTAATTGCTATTGCCGGCACATATGCAAGAAGAACAATTCGTACTAGATTTATTAAAAAGCAAAAAGCGTTTGCCCAGCTTACCGATGTTGTTCAAGAATCTTTTGCTGGGATTAAAGTCATCAAGGCATTTGTACGCGAAAAGTATCATATTGGGGAATTTGAAAAACAGGTACAACGAAACTACGATGCCAATATAAGTGTCTTTAAAGTTATGGCTATTATGCAACCTAGTATCGGCTTACTAGTGGGTATAAGCATGCTTATAGCAATTGGATATGGTGGATATTTAACCATTATCGAACAAATTTCGGTAGGGGATTTTGTAACGTTTAATGGATATATTTGGCTTTTAGTCTGGCCAATGGCAGCAATAGGGCAAGCACTCAACGTATATACTCAAGGCTCTGCTGCTATTAAAAGGTTATCAGAAGTTATGGATGTACCAGAAATTATTCTTGATAATGAAGAAGATATAGTAGATGAATCACCGCTTATTGAAGATGGCAGCATTAGTATTAAAGACTTTACTTTCAATTTTCCTGATAATCAAAACATTGGTCTTAAAAATATTAACCTAGAAGTAGAGGATGGTACAACTCTAGCAATATTAGGACGTACTGGAAGCGGAAAATCTACCCTTGTTAATGTTTTATTAAGATTTTATAATGTCGATCAAGATAAAATTTTCCTTGGTGGTACAGATATTATGAAACTCAGACTTAAAACTGTTCGACATAGTATTTCCTATGTTCCACAAGATAACTACTTATTTAGTGCTTCTGTCAAAGATAATATTGGATTTGGATTAGATAAATTTACTTCAGAACAAATTGAAGAAGCTGCTAAAAGAGCAAATGTTCATAATAATATCATCAATTTCCAAAACCAATACGACACTTTAGTTGGTGAAAACGGCACAATGCTTTCTGGTGGACAAAAGCAAAGAATCTCTATTGCTCGGGCCTTAGCATTGAAAGCACCAATACTTATTTTAGATGATTCTCTTTCTGCTGTTGACACACATACAGAAGAAACAATACTCAAAAACCTTAAAGAAGTTCGATCTAATAAAACCAATATCATCATTGCTCATAGGATTTCTACCGTTAGAAATGCAGACAAAATCATAGTTATGGATAAGGGTAGCATTGCCGAAGAAGGGACTCATGAAAGTCTACTTGCACAACGTGGTCTATACTATGAAATGTATGAGCAGCAAAAGCTAGAAGGTAGAAAATCTCAAAAAAGTCGAAAATATAAATTTGACATCAATAATCCAGATGTTACTGATACATTGGGAATAGGAACTGAAAGGGGGCCATACCGTGAAAAGTAAAAATCTATTAATTAGGCTATTATATTATGCAAAGCCACATTGGAAAGCTTTTTTATTAATATTCGTATTAATGGTATTGCTTACAGGTGTTGACCTCTATAAACCTCTTATTATGCGTAACTCTGTCAATTTATTCATCGACACTAATATGGCTGCTGCTAGTAAATTTAGCCCTCTCATTACTTATGGCGCACTATATTTTGCATTATTAATTTTCGGATTTGGATTAGCCGTTTCACAAACGCTATTACTACAGAGCGTTGGTCAAAAAATTATCAAAAAAATTCGTGAAGATGTTTACACAAAGATGCTTAGTCTTCCATCCAAATATTATGATAATAATGCAGTAGGTGCACTAGTTACTCGTGTTGCAAACGATACCGAAAACTTAAATCAACTATATACAAATGTAATTACTAACTCACTAAAACATTTCATCTATCTTATAGGTGTTTTGGGGATGTTATTTTACCTAGATGCCAGAGCTGGTATCTTTGTACTCTGTGTAGTACCAATCATGCTTATATTTACTGCAGTTTTCAGATTTTTTTCAATCCGTGCATATAGAGCAACAAGAACTTATACTACTGAAATGAATATATTTTTATCTGAACATATAATGGGAATGAAAGTTATTCAAATTTTTAATCGTCAATGGCCTACCTTTAAAAAAATGAAAAGCATTAATAATAATTTATATAAAGCTGGACTTAAAGAATTGTATACTTTTTCCATATTTAGACCGTTGCTTTTTGTTACATCTCAAATTACAGTAGCAATCGTTTTATATATGGGGGCAGTAGAAGTTTTAGAAGGCGCTTTAACAGTAGGGGCTCTAATTGCTATTCGCTCTTATGCAGCAGACTTTTTTGGACCTATTGAACAATTAGCAGATGTATATAATACGCTGCAATCCGCTATTGCCTCTGGTGAAAAAATCTTTAGTGTATTAGATGAAGAAAATGATATAATTTCAGGAGATAAAATCATAGATAAAGATATATTTCAAGCAGAAATTGAATTCAAAAATGTTTGGTTTGCGTATAAAGAAGGAGAGGATATTCTCCAAGATGTATCCTTCATAATTAAGCCTGGTCAGAAAGTTGCTTTTGTAGGTGCAACAGGCGCTGGCAAAACCACCATTCTCACTTTAATAGGCAGATACTATGATATTTACAAAGGGCAAATTTTAATCGATGGAATAGATATTAGAGAATATAACATTGATAGCTTGCGTAAACAAATTGGGCAGGTACTCCAAGATGTATTTTTATTTACTGGTGATATTAAACAAAATATTAGCTTAGGTCATGAAAATATCACACTTGACCTTATTGAAGAATCCTCTAAAATGGTTTATGCTGATAATTTTATTCAGGGGCTTGAAAATAAATATGACGAACCAGTTGTAGAGGGCGGTGCTACTCTTTCTACTGGTCAAAGACAACTTATTTCATTTGCGAGAGCAGTTTCATATAATCCTAAGATATT
Source organism: Candidatus Epulonipiscium viviparus (assembly GCF_030708075.1). Taxonomy (GTDB): domain Bacteria; phylum Bacillota; class Clostridia; order Lachnospirales; family Cellulosilyticaceae; genus Epulonipiscioides; species Epulonipiscioides viviparus. Next base: position 1,036,768 of record NZ_CP117982.1, read on the forward strand.
CATATTGGATGAAGCAACATCAAATATCGACACACATACTGAGGCAATTATTCAGAAAGCATTATTCAAAATGATGGAAGGACGCACAACTATAATGGTAGCTCATAGATTATCCACCATTCAATACTCAGATAACATCATTGTTCTCGAACGCGGTAAACTCAAAGAAATGGGTACACATGCAGAACTTCTTGAGAAAGGTGGCATATACTTTAATTTATATGAATTATCAAAAAAGCACCAAGTCATGGAATAAAAACTAATATGTATGAGACACTTGCTTAACACAGTAGGTGTCTTTTTAATTAATAACGTGCGCAAAAGGATTCGAACCCTCGACCTCCTGATCCGTAGTCAGGCGCTCTATCCAGCTGAGCTATGCACACAAAAAACTATAAAAAAATATGCCCGAAACCGGAATCGAACCGGTACGGGAGTTAAGTCCCGCAGGATTTTAAGTCCTGTGCGTCTGCCAGTTCCGCCACTCGGGCATATCATGGTCGCTATAGGGTTCGAACCTATGACCCTCTGCTTGTAAGGCAGATGCTCTCCCAGCTGAGCTAAGCGACCTAAATGTCATATTTCAGACAACGACCCAGAAGGGACTCGAACCCTCGACCTCCGCCGTGACAGGGCGGCGTTCTAACCAACTGAACCACTGGGCCAAACTAATTAACGTGCGGAGTGGACCTTCGGGGACTCGAACCCAGGACCGTCCGGTTATGAGCCGGATGCTCTAACCAACTGAGCTAAAGGTCCACACATTAGCCGACGATCGGACTCGAACCGATAACCTGCTGATTACAAATCAGCTGCTCTGCCAATTGAGCCACGTCGGCATAAATTTGGCAATCACCTATTCTCCCTATTCGTCTCCAAATAAGTACCGTCGGCCGACTTTAGCTTAACCTTCGTGTTCGGTATGGAAACGGGTGTTTCCTAAAGTCGCATCATCACCAAAATGACCCATGGGAGAATCGAACTCCCGTTACCGCCGTGAAAGGGCGGTGTCTTGACCGCTTGACCAATGGGCCTAAATCTTATAGCTCCCCGAGTAGGGTTCGAACCTACGACCCTTCGGTTAACAGCCGAATGCTCTGCCGCTGAGCTATCGAGGAATATTGTACTTTCAAAACTGAACACAATGAAGAAAAGAATATACTACACAAAACCTATTTTAAATTAGGTCAAACCCTCGAACCATTAGTATTGGTCAGCTCGAATGTTACCACTCTTACACCTCCAACCTATCTTCCTTGTAATCTGCAAGGGGTCTTACTTCTTACGAATGGGAAATCTTATCTTGAGGTCTGTTTCACGCTTAGATGCCTTCAGCGTTTATCATATCCAGACTTGGCTACTCTGCTATAGACTTGGTAGTCTAACAGATGCACCAGCGGTCCGTCCAACCCGGTCCTCTCGTACTAAGGTCAGCTCCTCTCAAATTTCCTACGCCCACGACGGATAGGGACCGAACTGTCTCACGACGTTCTGAACCCAGCTCGCGTACCGCTTTAATGGGCGAACAGCCCAACCCTTGGAACCTGCTACAGCTCCAGGATGCGATGAGCCGACATCGAGGTGCCAAACCTCCCCGTCGATGTGAACTCTTGGGGGAGATAAGCCTGTTATCCCCGGGGTAGCTTTTATCCGTTGAGCGATGGCAATCCCACTTTCATACCACCGGATCACTAAGTCCTACTTTCGTACCTGCTTCATCCGTCGATGTCACAGTCAAGCAACCTTATGCCTTTGCACTCTTCGAATGGTTTCCGACCATTCTGAGGTTACCTTTGAGCGCCTCCGTTACTCTTTCGGAGGCGACCGCCCCAGTCAAACTGTCCACCTGACATTGTCCCAAATCCGGATAACGGACTATGGTTAGAAGTTAAGTATTACAAGAGAGGTATCCCAACGTTGGCTCCATCAATACTGGCGTACTGACTTCACTGCCTCCCTCCTATCCTGTACATGTAACACCCAACCTCAGTATCAAGTTACAGTAAAGCTCCACGGGGTCTTTCCGTCCTGTCGCGGGTAACCAGCATCTTCACTGGTACTACAACTTCACCGGGCGTGCTGTCGAGACAGTACCCAAATCATTACGCCTTTCGTGCGGGTCAGAACTTACCTGACAAGGAATTTCGCTACCTTAGGACCGTTATAGTTACGGCCGCCGTTTACTGGGGCTTAAGTTCAAAGCTTCGGATTGCTCCTAACCTCTCCCCTTAACCTTCCAGCACCGGGCAGGCGTCAGCCCCTATACTTCATCTTTCGATTTAGCAGAGACCTGTGTTTTTGCTAAACAGTTGCTTGGGCCTATTCTCTGCGGCCAGTATTTCTACTGGCACCCCTTATCCCTAAGTTACGGGGTCATTTTGCCGAGTTCCTTAACAACACTTCTCCCGTCGGCCTTAGGATTCTCTCCTCATCTACCTGTGTCGGTTTGCGGTACGGGTACCTATAATGCAATAGCAGCTTTTCTTGGCAGCTCTTTCAGAATCTTCCCTACTTAAATTTCGGTCCGTATCACAACTTGCTTTGCTCTTCCGGTTTTTCCTAGAAGACCGCTTGTTGCTTACACACGCATTCCCATTTCGTGCAATTCTTATTTCTCTGCGTCCCTGCAGTTCTGATTATAGGTAGTACTGGAATTTCCACCAGTTGTCCATCGACTACGACTTTCGTCCTTGCCTTAGGTCCCGACTTACCCAGGGCAGATCAGCTTTACCCTGGAAACCTTAGATATTCGGCCTATAAGATTCTCACTTATATCTCGCTACTCATTCCGGCATTCTCTCTCTAAACTGCTCCACAGCTTCTTCCGATACTGCTTCATCGCTGTTTAGATGCTCCTCTACCAATCAATAAATTGATTCCATAGCTTCGGTGGTGTGTTTTAGCCCCGGACATTTTCGGCGCAAGATCTCTCGACTAGTGAGCTATTACGCACTCTTTGAATGAGTGGCTGCTTCTAAGCCAACATCCTAGTTGTCTTCGAAATCTCACATCCTTTTCCACTTAACACACACTTTGGGACCTTAGCTGTTGGTCTGGGCTCTTTCCCTTTTGACTATGAATCTTATCACACATAGTCTGACTGCTTAAAATATCTTTCTGGCATTCTTAGTTTGATATTCTTCGGTAAGGCTCTCGCCCCCCTAGGAAATTCAGTGCTTTACCTCCAGTAGACTTTTTAAACGCTAGCCCTAAAGCTATTTCGAGGAGAACCAGCTATCTCTGGGTTCGATTGGAATTTCTCCGCTATCCACATGTCATCTCCGCATTTTTCAACATACGTGAGTTCGGTCCTCCATTACCTTTTACGGTAACTTCAACCTGCACATGGATAGGTCACCCAGTTTCGGGTCTATTCGCAATGACTTTGTTCGCCCTATTAAGACTTGGTTTCCCTTCGGCTTCATACATTAGTGTATTTAACCTTGCCACTACAAATAACTCGCCGGACCGTTCTACAAAAAGTACGCAGTCGCACTGTAAATAGTGCTTCCACTGCTTGTAAACATAGAGTTTCAGGTTCTTTTTCACTCCCCTCCCGGGGTTCTTTTCACCTTTCCTTCACAGTACTATTCGCTATCGGTCACCGAGGAGTATTTAGGCTTATGGGGT
>NZ_CP117982.1:1045397-1048517 GCF_030708075.1 Candidatus Epulonipiscium viviparus
ACCAATAGTATCTGGTAATATTTTAGATTGTCTTTTCTTATCAGAGCGATACATTGTTTTTACCGAAGAAAAGGATCACGACATTTTTTTATGCGTATATGACAATACTTTCAACAACATTGTAAAATCTTCGTACATCCCTGGTGAATTACATTTTATAGAAAGTTATAATCATCAAGTTCTTTTTGCAATACAGAATATTGACAATTTAGACCTAAAGGAAGGGATTTTTATTTTGAATAATGATTTATCTATTTCACTGGCTAATTTTGATAAACTTACTCTTTTTTAATTTTTATACTTTACTTTTTTGGAAAATTTTGTTATTATTGCTTTATAAATTATAACAAAAAAAGGATAAAATATGACAAATAATTTTAAAATCAAATATACCACTGTTAATAAAGAGCAGTTACAAAAGTTAGTAACTTATATTATAAATAATATCAAAATTGACGCTGTTGCTTCAACCTTTGAACATCTGTTAGCAAAACTCAATCGCATTACTGCCAATAAAGCCCTTGCTAATCAAGAAGCTACAACATCAGCTTCTGAAAATACAGCTTCTATTCCTGTTGCTACAACCAGCTTCTGAAAGTACAGCTTCTGGATTCCTGTTGCTACAACCCAGCTTCTGAAAATACAGCTTCTAGAATTCCTGTTGCTACAAACCCCAGCTTCTGAAAATCAGCTTCTAGATTCTGTTGCTACAAACAGCTTCTGAAAGTACAGCTTCTAGGATTCCTGTTGCTACAAACCCAGCTTCTGAAATATAGCTTCTAGAATTCCTGTTGCTACAACATCAGCTTCTGAAATATAGCTTCTGGAATTCCTGTTGCTACAACCCCAGCTTCTGAAAATACAGCTTCTGGAATTCCTGTTGCTACAACCCAGCTTCTGAAAATATAGCTTCTAGATTCCTGTTGCTACAACCCCAGCTTCTGAAAATACAGCTTCTAGATTCCTGTTGCTACAACCAGCTTCTGAAAATACAGCTTCTAGGATTCCTGTTGCTACAACCCCAGCTTCTGAAAATACAGCTTCTAGAATTCCTGTTGCTACAACCTCAGCTTCTGAAAGTATAGCTTCTAGAATTCCTGTTGCTACAACATCAGCTTCTGAAAATACAGCTTCTAGAATTCCTGTTGCTACAACATCAGCTTCTGAAAATCAGCTTCTATTCCTGTTGCTACAACCCCAGCTTCTGAAAATACAGCTTCTAGGATTCCTGTTGCTACAACCCCAGCTTCTGAAAGTATAGCTTCTAGATTCCTGTTGCTACAACTCAGCTTCTGAAAGTACAGCCTCTGCGATTCCTGTTGCTACAACCCAGCTTCTGAAAGTACAGCTTCTAGGATTCCTGTTGCTACAACCCTAGCTTCTGAAATATAGCTTCTAGATTCCTGTTGCTACAACCCAGCTTCTGAAAGTACAGCTTCTAGAATTCCTGTTGCTACAACATCAGCTTCTGAAAATCTAGCTTCTACGATTCATGTTGCTGAAATCCCAAATTCTGCCAATACAGCTTCTAAATTCCTGTTGCTACAACTTCAGCTTCTGAAAGTACAGCTTCTGGAATTCCTGTTGCTACAACCCCAGCTTCTGAAAGTATAGCTTCTAGGATTCCTGTTGCTACAACATCAGCTTCTGAAAATACAGCTTCTAGGATTCCTGTTGCTACAACTTCAGCTTCTGAAAGTACAGCTTCTAGAATTCCTGTTGCTACAACTTCAGCTTCTGAAAGTACAGCTTCTACGATTCGGGTTGCTACAACTCAGCTTCTGAAAGTACAGCTTCTAGGATTCCTGTTGCTACAACTCAGCTTCTGAAAATACAGCTTCTAGGATTCCTGTTGCTACAACCCCAGCTTCTGAAAGTACAGCTTCTAGGAATTCTGTTGCTACAACCAGCTTCTGAAAGTACAGCTTCTAGAATTCCTGTTGCTACAACAGCTTCTGAAATACAGCTTCTAGAATTTCTGTTGCTACAACCTCAGCTTCTGAAAATACAGCTTCTAGGAATTCCTGTTGCTACAACCCCAGCTTTCTGAAAATACAGCTTCTAGGATTCCTGTTGCTACAACCAGCTTCTGAAAGTACAGCTTCTAGAATTTCTGTTGCTACAACCCCAGCTTTCTGAAAGTACAGCTTCTACGATTCCGGTTACTACAATCTCAGCTTCTGAAAGTACAGCTTCTAGGATTTCTGTTGCTACAACCCAGCTTCTGAAAGTACAGCTTCTAGGATTCCTGTTGCTACAACCAGCTTCTGAAAGTACAGCTTCTAGGATTCCTGTTGCTACAACCAGCTTCTGAAAGTACAGCTTCTAGGATTTCTGTTGCTACAACCCCAGCTTTTGAAAGTACAGCTTCTAGGATTCCTGTTGCTACAACCCCAGCTTTTGAAAGTACAGCTTCTAGGATTTCTGTTGCTACAACCCCAGCTTTTGAAAGTACAGCTTCTAGGATTTCTGTTGCTACAACCCCAGCTTTTGAAAGTACAGCTTCTAGCATTCCTGTTGCTACAACTTCAGCTTCTGAAAGTACAGCTTCTAGGATTTCTGTTGCTACAACCCCAGCTTTTGAAAGTACAGCTTCTAGGATTTCTGTTGCTACAACCCCAGCTTTTGAAAGTACAGCTTCTAGGATTTCTGTTGCTACAACCCCAGCTTTTGAAAGTACAGCTTCTAGGATTTCTGTTGCTACAACCCCAGCTTTTGAAAGTACAGCTTCTAGGATTTCTGTTGCTACAACCCCAGTTTCTGAAAATATAGCTTCTAGTATTCCTGTTGCTACAACCCCAGCTTCTAGAATTCCAGTTGCTACAACCCCAGCTTTTGAAAGTACAGCTTCTAGGATTTCTGTTGCTACAACCCCAGCTTTTGAAAGTACAGCTTCTAGGATTTCTGTTGCTACAACCCCAGCTTTTGAAAGTACAGCTTCTAGGATTTCTGTTGCTACAACCCCAGTTTCTGAAAATACAGCTTCTGGGATTCCTGTTGCTACAACATCAGCTTCTGAAAGTACAGCTTCTAGAATTCCTGTTGCTGAAATCCCAAATTCTGCCAATACAGCTTCTAAAATTCCTGTTGCTAACAACTCACCTTCTGAAAGTATAGCCT